>NZ_NMPS01000089.1:0-113243 GCF_002261125.1 Siphonobacter sp. BAB-5385
GGTGTCTAAAGTGAGTAGGGCAGAAGCCATCCGGATGCGGAAAACGGCTTGCAAGATTTGTTATTGAGTTGCTTTTCGCCAGAGAACACGCTATAAATCATAGGTTGAAGGTAGGAAGACATTCACTCTTGGGCGTCCAGTGCTGTTTTTCAACCACGCAATAAAAGACCTGTCTGGCGAATTCCAGGCAGGTCTTTCAGAGAAATTAAATGATGAGTCGATAGGTTAAAAGTCCCTTCAACCAGAATTTCGTCAGGTAGTTGCCTTCTTCTCATGGACTTCCGTCTGACGAAAGAATCTTCACGATTCAACCTGCTGAAAGGAGCCGGGGTGAAGGCCAGTCCAAGCCCCAGCTATTCGGAACATGATCAAAGGTAGAGACAATACCGATTACCTATTCCGATGTAATCTTACTACATTCTTACCCTTAACATTAGGGTGATTTCTTCACTAGTGATTCAAAAATCGCTTTACGGAGCCCTCCGGCAAGGGTTTGTTAGTTTGATGTACACTTCAACTCGTTACATTTTTAAACAAAAGGATAGCCTGACTCCCTCGCAAGTCAATGAGCACGAAACCATTCGCACCCAGCGACGAGCTACCATTAAGCAGAAAAGGAGCAGTAATCACTTCGCAACGGCTCGATTGAACGTATGGCTGAACAGGCATCTCAACGGGCGATAAGGGTTGAAGACAGGAAACTGAAGCCAGGGCTTAATGTAGCTGGGCTTCTATCGGTCTGTCTGTATCTTTGGAGTTGTATAACCAACTAATGCCTCAATGGGACGTTTAAATCTTGCTTGTGATGCAGGCTCCCTGACTGTTTTTGAACCGGGTTTTGAAGGGGTGCCCAATGAAGTGGACTTCGTAGAAATTCAGCTAGAAGACTTTGAATTATCCACGGATCCCGGATTGACCTTAAGTGTAATCGTGAACCGGGAGGAAGAAGGTGAAACCAGCGGCGAAATTATAGCACACCTTGAAATGCCTCAGATCATTTACTTACGCAACTATCTGAATGCTTTTTTACAAATTCAGAGTCTGGAAAAGGGACCAGCCTCTGAAGATGCTCAGTCTTAAGGGGAAATAAGATTTTTAGGGAGTCGTTGAAAGGAACGGCTCCCTTTTTTGTCTTTTGCAAGCGTTTCTGGAAATATCCGGATGAATCACAGCAACGTACATCCCCTTATCGTTACTCACCGGCATAGGCACTGTCTGGTCAATGCTTCAATCATCACCTTTCCCGAATCTCAGTCGGGCATTCCGGATCCGTATAACAAAGGCGTTGAGGTGAGTTACGGGGCCACCGTACTTGATCTTCCGGATGAATTCAGGAAGATCGATACTGTGTTCTATCTAACGGATCCTTACGATCCACAACGAGAGCAACGGGAGAATGCAGCGGCTGGCCTTATAATCTGTACTGCCAATATTGGTCTTAAACCGCTCATCGTTGGCGATCAGCTTCCTGGCAGCCTTGTCCATAAACGAATACCCGAGTTGCGTATACCTGCGGGCGTGGAAGACGATCTGCCACACCCTTGTCGGTCGGTCGCTTGATGCGTTCAATTCACCCGCCGGGTAAGCGGGTTTCTTACGGATAGAACCCTTCCCAGCTTTGATAAGCGGGGAATCGCATTTCATAGTGGTAGCTCTTTGACCTGCGTATTCAGTTAAATACCGGAGCTGACTCGATGGTGAATTACTGCTTAGCTTAGCATTCCGGTTATCTCTTTGTTATGAACCAACGCATTGCTCACCTCACACTGGTAGTCCGTGATTACGATGAGGCGATTGACTTTTACACGCAGAAGCTAGGCTTCATCTTGCTGGAAGACACAAAACTAAGCGAAACGAAACGCTGGGTACTAGTAACTCCTCAGGGCGATGGCTCCTGTGCTTTACTACTAGCCAAAGCAGACGGTGCCACTCAGGAAAGTCAGATTGGCAATCAAACGGGCGGACGGGTGTTTCTCTTTCTGTACACCGACGATTTTGAAAGGGACTATCAGGCGTATCGGCAGGCGGGAATCAAGTTCGTAAGACCGCCGAAAGAAGAGGTGTACGGGACGGTGGCGGTCTTTGAAGACCTCTATGGCAATTTGTGGGATCTGTTAGAACCTAACGTTTACAGGTCTTCAGGGAAATAGGTAGAGAGGAAGGAGGCCTTTTGAGAAGGCGATACGGGTGCAGACGATCAAAGAATTTGCCTTTATCTCAGGCAGTTACAACATCTTCGCTTAAGTTCGTAGCTGAGAATTGCCAAAGACTCTATTGCCTATGAATCATTACTTGCTTGTTTGGGTAGCTCTGTTGGTCGGCTGCAGTAAGCCTACACCCCAAACCGATCCCGAACCGGAGACATTGGTACCCGAACGCGTGATTGTAGCTTTCAAGCCTGCCACTTCCACTCGGCAGGGATTTGATCTGGTCAGTTCGTATAAGCTCTCCGTAAGCTCGCTGAACATACGTTATGTTTCTTCGCTGCCCGCTGATAGCCTGGCTTACGTAACCCGGCACATGTATAGTAAACCTTACTTTGTCAAGCCTAATTTCACCGACGGTACGACCCTTATTTCTTACGTAGACTCAACCAGGAGCATTGAAGCTTTTGTGGTTTTGCAGGAACTCACTGCTACCCATCAAAAGGACTGGCTTTCTACGATAGAGCACCTGCATTTATCCGTAGCGTTAAACGGTCCCAGCCGTTGGCAATTAAACGTAGAAAAAGGCAGAGAAAAACAGTGGGCGAGCGAATTCAACAAGTCCAGCCTGGTGGACACTGCTTACGTTGAATACTTCTACAAATAGCCAGTCGTACGCATGAGTTACCGTTGAGTCCAGACCTTAGCCTCTTTAGGTAATCCCTTTCCTCAATGGAGTGAGCTAGTCAACGAACGCAAGGGTTGATAAGACAAGTACGAGTAAACAAAACGTTTAGCCGCTCTCTAATCTAGTACCCGGTAACGCTATGTACCATCGCATTGTAAAAAAGATCGTCCTCCAAAACTTTGAACGCTTCGGTCAGGGAGATTATGAATCCATGCTCAAAGGTATGTCGCCGTTGATTATCCATACATTCAGTGGTCAGCATACCCTGGGAGGTACCCGGCATAGCATTCCAGCCATGCGGCTATGGTTTGCCGGCTTTTTCCGGGGTTGAACTTTGAAATCGCAGCGTGGCAGTCAGTGGATGGACCTAAATGACGAAGATTGCCGTGGAATGGAGGGATCGGGCTACGTTAGCCGGGCTACGTTAGCCGATGGGTCCAGCTATGTTAACCAGGGGATGCACTTCATCAGAATGCGGTGGGGAAAGTAGTGTATTTACGGGCCTAGCTGGACACGGCAATTCTGATCGCTACGTGTGCAGGCTTAGCCGCTCATGGCATCAGCGAAGCCCTGGATCCTCCCACTGAAGATTGAGCGGATGAGTGGATCCAGCAAAACCCAGGGTATACCTGAAACGTCTAC
Source organism: Siphonobacter sp. BAB-5385 (assembly GCF_002261125.1). Classification (NCBI taxonomy): domain Bacteria; kingdom Pseudomonadati; phylum Bacteroidota; class Cytophagia; order Cytophagales; family Cytophagaceae; genus Siphonobacter; species Siphonobacter sp. BAB-5385. Next base: position 3,475 of record NZ_NMPS01000089.1, read on the forward strand.
TCTTAATAGTTCTAGAACAGGTGCAGTTAGTCACAGCAGACGTTTAGTATACGCGGATAAACCCGAAGAAGACAAGCAACAAAGCCGCTGAAGAAATCTGGCGGCTTTTCGTAGTTATGTACCTTTGAATTTTGAAAGTAACTTAAAAAATTGATAAGCTTTTTTCATTTTGTACGGAAAGAGATAGTAATTAAACGATTGGTATTAGATCTATCCGACCTGGTTACTGCTGTTTCCAAAACAAAAGTTATACACACGGGCTCACATTTCGTTACATCGTACCTAATTTCACCACTCGAACCGCCTTTGATAAAAATTCTGATGAAACAGTTCTTCCTTTTCTTTACCTTATTGGTCTTTACCATAGCCTGTAAGTCCACTAAAAATGATCCAGAACCCCTTATCCCGGAAGACGTTGAATACATTGACCTGGATATTGACGGTAACAAAACCAAATGGCTCACTAGTGATACTACTGTGTTTGTAACAAGAATCAAACGTTACGCCCATTACGGAGATGAACTCAAACCAATCATTGGCTTTACGTTTGAATTCCGCCATAAACCTTACAGTGGAGCACCCCTAAAAGAATACGAGAAAATAACTTTAAATTTTAATAAAAAGCTAATCCTTGAAAAGCCTGTAAGGAGTAACGAACTCATGTGTCAATACACGAAATCAGGAGTATTTGAAAATTACTTTAACCTTTTTCCCAGGAAGCCTATAAACTCTAATTGTTATCAAAAACTGGAGGAAGGTAATTTCGATGTATCCACCAGTCGTTATAATCCTGTACCAACGGCTTCGGACCACTATGAGGTGCTGGCAAGTGCTTCTGACGGGTGTAATTTTGAACTGAGTCAGGAAGGGTCTCAGGTAACTATTTCATCTGTAAAACCCTATACAGATCGCAAGGGTCAGAAGGGATGGATGATTGAAGCTACTTTTAAAATAAGACTTTATAATCCTAACACCTGGCATGAAAATGCGGCTTTTAAAATCGGTACTGGGAAATTCAAAGCTTTTATGACTGAATGCCATAATTAGTACTCAACGCCTTGTTGTTGTCTTCAAGGTTTAGTGAGTGATGAGCATCTTGGTGTAAATTCCTACTGACTTTTCCGAGACTTCCTACGCTGAACACCTGTACTTCTGTACATGAATTTGCGAGCTAACCCTATGCCTGCTATTAACTATGGATACCTTTTTACTAACGCTTCGCGAACGAAACACTCTTCTCTACTGGTTCGGAATGCTTTGCCTGATTGGTTTCGTTGGGTGTATCACGCTGTCACTCACGACCAGCCGGCAGGTACTGGGCGTGAATGCGTTTGTGAAGCCCGCTAAATTTTTCATCGCTATCTGGATTTTTTGCTGGACCATGGGCTGGTATACCGGGCTTCTTACCCAAAAGCCGCAGGTAAATTTATACAGCTGGATCCTGGTAATCGCTATGGTGATTGAACTGGTAATCATTACCGGTCAGGCGGCTCAGGGCAAATTATCTCACTTCAATGTAAGTTCTACGCTGGATAGCCTGCTGTTTACGACCATGGGAGTAGCAATCACTATTGCAACTTTGTGGACGGCATACATCGGTTTATTATTTTTTGGACCGCATCACACCGTTACTGATGCGGCTTATCTCTGGGGTATCCGGCTCGGTATTCTTTTCTTCGTGATTTTTGCTTTTGAGGGTGGACTGATGGGAGCCCGGCTTAGTCATACCGTCGGGGCCGCCGATGGAAGCCTGGGACTGCCAGGTCTCAACTGGAGCAAACAATACGGAGATTTGCGAATCGCCCACTTTTGGGGCATGCACGCGTTGCAGATTCTACCGCTGCTGGGGTATTATGTAACTCATCGCACCTCTGTACTCATTAGCCTGTCTGCGGTGTACTTTCTTTTAGCTACGCTGTTGTTCGTGCAGGCCCTGAGAGGAAAACCGCTCATCGCGTATTTGTGATGCTTGCTACATCTTGCGATCGATCGTATCTTGTTCAAAGATTGCTGCTTCAATAGATCAGATAAAGAGGCGAAAAACTCTTTTGAAGATAGCAAAACCGTAGCCTTTTGTTTTGACTTTAGTAGAGGAAATGCCCATTTAAAATATCCGGTGAACTGGGTAGATCAAAGCAGCTGCTTATCTGTCACTAAAGTGTCTATACTGTGAGTTGACTAAGGAGTCTTGGCGTTTCTTCATCTCTGCAATACCTGATAAAGTGTACATGCCACGAACGATTTTTACAAAATTATCCGATTCCTTTAATGGCCAGAAGCAGGGATAAGACAGCCTATATTAATCGTTCTGTGATCAGCATTTTTCAAGCTCTTTTTAGATTCACTTGCCATGGACAGGCTGTTTTTAGTTAGCCGATATGTAAGATTGCTTACGCCAGCCTGTTAAAGCTGACGGACCCGTGCTACTCATAACATAAAACGCAGTTTATACACGTCCTATCTGGTTAAATGACATTTGGTTTAGCTCTTAGTAGTATGGTTCTGCTACTGGCAGGCATAAGTTATTTTGGCTGGCGTAAGCGGGCCTACTCGCATTGGCGGGATACCATTAGTGAGCTGGGCGAAGTGGCTAGTCCCCAATGCCGCCGGGTCAGTTACGGGTTGTTTTTACCCGTTGGCTTGCTGCTAGTCCTGGTGGCCATGCTCGCTGATTCGCTGCCTATAGCCGGTTTAGCGGCGTGTATGGCAACGGGCTATAGCATGGCAACCTTTTTTCCCTGTGACGTGGGTTCCCCCGTATCAGGTAGTGGCCGACAACAAATGCATAATGTAGGGGGAGCCGTTGAGTACCTGGGCGGTGCCTATTGGCTGACTCAAGTCAGTCCTGAATGGATCGTGATCCATTATAATCTGTATGCGGTAGGGGCCGCAAGCCTATTGGTAGGGAGCATTCTGTTATCAATTCCGGGCTTACCTCTTCGCGGTCTTATGCAGCGGTTCATGGAAGGAATTTTATTTGGATCGTTGCTGCTAGCTCTATACGAATAGATGCGTCAACGCGAGTCAATTTACCAGTCATAGTCTACAAAAGACGGCTTTTTAATAAAGCTTTTTCGTTCGATCACATAGTCCAATTTCTGCTAACAATCTACTAAACAAATAGCTAAAAGCTTCTGAATTCTATAAGTTCTAATTGTACTTTTGAATACTGAGAGTAACGTTTTCTTTATTGATTACACCATCATACAGATAACAAATTTGTCTTCTTATTAGGGGTGAATTAGTGCAACCATAGGCAGATGGGAATTTTACGCTCCAATCGAGGTGACCATTCTTGCTTTCAATGGATTGTTCAATCAAAAATCCAGGAATACAGGTGCGTGGGATGTTAGCAATCAATAATGTCTGCTTAGAAAAGTCGATGGCTGGCAAATCTCCATCATGACAACCCAAATAACGTTTATAGGTCTGATGGTCATTGATAGTAAAGGGCTCTCTTTCATTAAGTAAGCTTATATTTTTTTCAAAACATTGGGCTTGATATCCATTGAGTTTAATATTTTGCGAACCTGTAGTAACGGAATCAATTGTGGTCAAAGGGTCAACTTCTTCAGGTAACGCTTCATCTATAGCTACGGGTTGCTTTTTGCATTGTAAGAACGCTAACCCGCAAAGGCCAAGCATAATAATCAATCGTAGCTGTTTCATAGTAGTTATTTTAGAATTTAAAAAGCTTTAATCAATTATTCGTATTCTCTATTCAATTGTGCCTCTATACTTAAAATGGTGATGCTTCATTCACTTTTACAAACGAACCCATATACAAGATAGTACACATTACCACCTGTCTAAATTATTTTATGAGAAGAATCTTTTATTGATGCTGGTATTTTTGATCTCCTGCAGCAAAGAAAGATTCAGCCTACCCTATAGCTAATAGCCTTAAATCAGATCGTTTCTATTGGTACTTATACCCAGCTGAAAACTACAAAAATATACCTTACCTGAAAAAGGGTATTACACCTTCTGCGAAGACTAGTCTATCTATAACCACGGGATGAGAGAGCGGGTAGCGTAAGCAGGTAAGAAAACGTAACGGTTTTGGAGAGCCAGCCCTGCTTACGCTTTTTTAGTATCTTGTAGGATTAACAGCTTGAAACATCGTGTCTATTATTCAGAAATTCCTTCTTTGGGGTCTGCTCTTTGTTGTGATGGGATGCTCTTCCCATGAAAAGAAGGAGAAAATTACTATTGGCTTCGCTCAGTGTACCAACGGAGACGAATGGCGAAAGGCCATGGTCGCGGGGATGGAAAAAGAGCTTGGTTTTCATCCGGAAGTAAAGCTCCTCATGAAAGACGCTCATGATAACAGTCAGCTTCAAGTCCAGCAAATTCGTGAATTAGTAGCCGCTCATGTGGATTTGCTGATTATTTCTCCCAACGAGGCTCAACCCATCACGCCCGTAGTGGAAGAAGTTTTCAATCAGGGAATTCCGGTTATTATTGTGGATCGCCGGACTACGTCTAAACTATACACGGCTTACGTTGGAGGAGATAATCATCAGATTGGCCATACGGCCGGGTTGTACGTTGGAGAATTACTTCAGAAAAAAGGTCGGGTGTTAGAAGTAACGGGTACGCCCAGTGCTTCGGCGGCCAGTGACCGCCATCAGGCCTTTGCCGCTACACTGAAAAACTACCCCAATATCCAGCTGGTCACTAGCCTGAACGGTGATTGGGAACAGCCTTTCGTCATTCAACGTTTGCCGGACGTTTTGAAAACTCATCCTGACCTTGACTTAATCTTTGCTCAGAACGATCGCATGGCCCTGGGCGTCTATCAGGTTTGCAAGGCAATGGGCCTGGAAAAGCGGATCAAGATAGTGGGGGTAGACGGACTTTCGGGCCCCAGTGGAGGTCTGCAGTTTGTTGAAGATGGTATTTTTAAGGCTACTCTGTTGTATCCTACGGGCGGGGAGGAGGCGATCCGTACGGCGATCCGGATTTTGGACAAAGAGCCGTACGTCAAGGAAAACATCCTGGGTACGATGGTTATTGACTCAACCAATGTACACATCTTAAAACAGCAGACGGAAAAAATCGTTGACCAGCGGCAGGATATTCAGCAACAGCAGTTTCGAATAGAACAGCAAAACAGGCTGTACAGCAGTCAGCAAACGGTTCTTTATATACTCGGTGTTTCGCTGTTGACTGCCGTAGTCTTTGGGGGCATTGCCTATACCTCGCTCCGTTCGAATCGACGGATTACGCAGCAGCTCAAAGGCCAAAACGAAGAAATCTCCAATCAGAAAAATACAATTGCCGATTTGGCGGAACAGGCCCGGCAATCTACCGAAGCGAAACTGGGCTTTTTTACCAGTTTTTCCCATGAGTTACGAACGCCGCTAACCCTTATTTTAAGTCCAGTACAGGAGCTACTTACGGCCTCTCTGCCGGGCAGTTCCCAGCGGAAAGATCTGGAAGTCATTCAGCGTAATGCTCACTGGCTGCTTAAACTCGTGGATCAGTTACTGGATTTCCGAAAGATCGAAGTAGGTAAAATGCCCATTCAGGTAGTGGAAACAAATCTGGTTGAATTTACGGGCAATCTAGTGCAGGCGTTTGAGAAAACGGCTCGACAGCGGGGTATCGACTTGCGTTTCCTGCCTTCTGAACCGGTCATGAAAGCTTGGTTTGACGGCAATTTGCTGGATAAAGTCATTGTGAATGTCCTTTCCAATGCCTTTAAGTTTACCCCCGATCAGGGAAAAATTACGGTCATTCTCCAACCGGACGATGCTAAAGAAAGCATTCGGCTGACCATTGAAGATAATGGATATGGCATGACGGAAGAACAGCAAAAGCACGTATTTGAATGGTTTTACCAGGGTACTACCGCAGGAACCGGTGGCTCGGGCATTGGACTGGCGTTAGCCAGAGAACTTATTCAGCTTCATAATGGCACCATCACCGTTCGGAGCCGCCCGAATCAGGGAAGCAGTTTTGAGATTTGCCTTCCTTCGACTAAACCCATTCTGGGCGAAGTGAGTCTGCTACCGAAGAGCCCGCCGAATCAGCACGACTGGTTAACGGAAGTCCCTTCGGAGGCTGATACCCGTGTGAATGCCGAAGCAGCTACGGTGCTGGTGATCGAAGATAATACGGAGCTTCGGGCCTTTCTGACCCGAAAGCTGAAACCCTATTATCAAATTATGGAAGCCGCCGACGGTACGGCTGGTCTGCGGCTGGCCTTTGATACGCTACCCGATGTGATCATTTCTGACGTAATGCTGCCGGGAACACTGGGTACTCAGTTAGTGGAGGCCTTGAAGCAGGACTGGCGAACGTCTCATATTCCCGTCATTCTGTTAACGGCCCGCACCGCTCAGGAGCACCAGGTAGAGGGCGTGCAGTCGGGGGCCGACTTATACCTGACTAAGCCATTTGATCCGGCTTTTCTGCTTGAAAGCCTCAAAACGCTTTTGAAGAATCGACAGCTGGTTCGGGAACATTTCAGGCGGGAATTAGCCATCGATACATCCGTACCTATTTCTCAGGCAAACGATCGGAAGTTTATTCAGGAATTGACGGCCCTGGTTGAAAAGAATATGACGCGATCTGATTTAAGTGTGGAAGAGTTAGCCCGGGAAATGGGCCTTTCCCGGGTACAGCTCTATCGAAAAGTAAAGGCGTTGTTAGACTGTGGTGTGACGGACTTTATTCAAAGCCTTCGACTGACCCAGGCCCGCGAATTATTAGCGACCCAATCCATCAGTATTGCTGAGGTAGCGTATCAGGTCGGCTTCTCATCACCTACGTATTTTTCAACGGCCTTCAAAGGAAAGTACAATATTTCACCTTCCGACTTTAAAAATTTGAACCAGCGTAAGTCATGATGTAACATGAGTTAAACAGATGTAACCTCAGTTAAAGCTAAACGAGTGCAATTTTAAATTTTAAAAGTACAATTGACCTGATTCAGAGCGGATTACTTCCACGCATTGAACACGTAACAAAGTTTAACTTTTTTGATATTGAATTTAACTATCGCAAGGGATATTCAGGCCAGTTTTGAGGAAAAATTCCTCTATGAAAAAAGTATTTCTCTGGTCGATTGTCATTGCATTGGGAGGCTTTCTCTTCGGCTTTGATACCGCGGTAATCTCGGGTGCGGAGCGAGCCATTCAGGTACTCTGGAACCTGAACGTTTTTGAACACGGGCTGACCGTTTCCATTGCTCTGATCGGGACCGTCCTCGGAGCCTTACTGGGCGGTATCCCTTCCGATCGATTAGGCAGACGTAAAACCCTGATTGGTGTGGCCGCTCTTTACCTGGTTTCCTCGCTAGGAGCTGCGTTATCTCCGACCTGGATTCCCTTTTTATTCTTTCGTTTTCTGGGAGGTTTAGGCGTAGGGGCTTCCTCGGTTACGGCTCCGCTATATATATCGGAAATTTCGCCGGCCAAATCCCGGGGACGTATGGTGGCTCTTTTTCAGACGAATGTCGTATTAGGCATTCTCATTGCTTATTTATCCAATTACGCCTTTGAAGGCATTGGTGACAACGCCTGGCGATGGATGCTTGGCGTACAGGCCGTTCCTTCCTTGTTGTTCCTGCTTTTATTACTGGGCGTTCCCGAAAGCCCCCGCTGGTTGATTACGAAGCGAGGTGAGGTAGATCAGGCCCGTCAGATCTTACAAATCATCAATCCGAACGCGTATGAGCAGGATGTGCAGGCCATTCTGATTGGACAATCCAGTCAGGAACACCAGGCCGATGGACTATGGGCGAAACCCAATCGTTTCCCGGTGGTGCTAGCCCTGGTGTTTGCTTTCTTCAACCAGGTTTCGGGGATCAACGCGATCATCTACTACGCCCCCCGCATCTTTGAAATGGCCGGTTTTGAAAAAGGAGCTTCTCTGCTTTCGACGACGGGCATTGGGCTGGTGAACTTTTGCTTCACGCTACTAGCCATGAATTTCATCGATCGGTTTGGTCGCCGTACCCTCATGCTCATTGGTTCCTTTGGCGTCATTGGTACGCTGATTCTGGTAGCCCGGGCGTTTTATACGCAGCAGTTTGATGCGGTTCCGTATTACCTGTTCGTTTACATTGCCTTCTTCGCTTTTTCGCAGGGAGCCGTTATTTGGGTATTCATTTCTGAGATTTTTCCCAACAGTATCCGGGCGAAAGGTCAGGCTCTGGGAAGCTTCACGCACTGGTTCATGGCGGCCCTGATTGCCTTTACCTTTCCGTATTTGTCCGAGAAGATCGGCGGCGGACATACCTTTTCCTTTTTTGCCGTCATGATGGGTCTGCAACTGCTGTTTGTCTGGCGTATTATGCCCGAAACCAAAGGGACTAGTCTGGAACAGACGGATCGAACTCTGGTCATTCATTAATCTTCAAAAAGAAACGGTTTTTCGTTTCTAGGCAACACCTATCCATATGGACTCTACACTTACAATGGTTTGTTTCGGAGAAGTACTCTGGGACATATTACCCACGGGACGGCAAGCGGGCGGAGCTCCGTTTAACGTAGCCGTTCACGCCCACCAGCTAGGTTTCAACGCGAAACTGATCAGTCGGGTAGGGGAAGATGAGCTGGGTCACGAATTACTGGCTTTCATGGAGGAAAAGGGGATTGAAACCTCATCGGTTCAACGCGGCAAGACGCACCTGACGGGCGTAGTAAAAGCCAATGTCAGCAACCGAAGTGAAGTCACCTACCAAATTGTACAACCCGTGGCCTGGGATTACATCAGTTATGATTCAACGGTATCGGCTTGGGTAAAAGAAGCGAACCTCTTCGTATACGGGAGTTTGGGAGCCCGCAGTGCCCGGAGTCGGGAAACCCTTTACCAATTACTCGAAGAAGCTAACTGCAAAGTGTTTGATATTAACCTGCGTCCCCCGCATTACACGCGAGCGATCGTGGAGCATTTGATCGAAAAGGCTGACATCGTTAAAATGAACCACCATGAATTAGCCGAAGTGACTTCCTGGTATGAGTATCCGGGCGAACCCGAAACGGCCATGCGGCATTTGGCCGAACGGTACGACTTACGTACGGTGTGTGTGACGCGGGGAGAGAACGGAGCCTGCCTCTTACACAACGATCTCTTTTACGAAAGTCAGGGCGTCCACGTGGAGGTACAGGATACCATTGGCAGTGGAGATTCCTTTCTGGCGGCCTTATTGTACCAGTTACAAGTCAACCCATCGACTCAGGCCGCCCTTGATTTTGCCTGTGCCACGGGCTCTTACGTAGCTACGCAGCACGGAGCTACGCCGACCCTTTCCCACACCACGGTTGAATCCTTTATGCAGATGGTATAACCTTAACACTTTCTCTAAAACCTGTATGAAACACTTTTTATGGCTCGTACTGCTAGTCAGTACGATGGGGGCTACCATGGCCCAGGATAAATTACCCATTTCCGGGAAAATCACGTCAAAGACCGATGCTCAACCGATCCCTGGAGTAACGGTTTTGGAAAAAGGCACCACCAATGGCACCACCACGAACGAAAAAGGCGAGTATACACTACGGGTTTCGCCGGGGGCAACCTTGCTTTTTTCGTTCATAGGCATGGTTTCTCAGGAAGCCGCCCTGGGTAATTCCAGTGTCCTTGATATGATCCTTGAGGAAGATTTGAAAAAGCTGGATGAAGTCGTCGTCACGGGTTATAAAGCCGAACGCAAGGCCGACCTGACGGGTGCCGTTTCGGTGGTTAAACTGAGCGACATTAAGGATATTCCAACGGCTGACCCCATCAAAAATCTACAGGGACGCGTGGCGGGCATGCAGGTCACGACGAGTGGCTCGCCCGGAGCCACCGCGAGTGTCCGCATCAGGGGCCAGGGAACGCTCAACAATAATGATCCTTTGTACGTCATCGACGGAATTCCTACCAAGGAAGGGCTTCAATCGATCAATCAAAATGATATTGAATCCATTCAGGTACTGAAAGATGCCTCAGCCGCTAGTATCTATGGGTCACGGGCGGGAAATGGCGTGATCATCGTCACCACCAAACGGGCGAAAGCCGGTTTTAGTCGCATTGACTTTAGTTCATTCTGGTCGTTTCAACGGTACCAATCCAAACTCAAGGTATTGAACACGGAGCAGCGGGCCCGCGTATACTGGCAAGCGGCGGTCAATGACGGCGTTACGCCCTCCAGCCCCCTGTACCAATTTAACTCGCATTTGGACGCTCAGGGAAAACCCGTCCTGGACGGCGTAAGCTATCCGGAGTTTATTGACGCCGCTCAAACCATGCGGCCAGCTAATACACGCTGGTTTGACGAAATTTCTCAAACGGGATTGATGCAGTCGTATAACCTGAACTTCTCGAATGGTGGAGAAAAGGGAACGATGCTTTTTTCACTCAATTACCTGGATCATGACGGCATCATCAGGAAAACGAATCTGAACCGCCTCACGCTTCGACTTAATTCAGATTATAATTTCTTACAGGGGAAACTCAAGGTGGGTGAAAACCTGACTTTCGCGAAAACGAGACAAACTTTACTGCCCGAAGGAGAGATCATGAATATGGCCTTGATCCAGCAATCCATCGTACCCGTTCGTACGCTTACGGGTGGCTGGGGTGGACCCGTGGCCAGTATGAGTGATCGGCAGAACCCGGTACGCCTCATCGCCGATAACCAGCAGAACAAGTCGTACGCGGGTCGCCTATTTGGGAATGTGTACGCTGATTTAGAAATCCTGCCCAAACTTCAGCTTCGCACCAGTATTGGCGTGGATTATACGCTCGGCAGTCAGCGAGTCCTTTACAAAGCCTACACGTCAGGATTTTTATCCGACCCGATGAACCGGGCGACAAATACAGAAAACTTTTATGGAAACTGGATTTGGCAGAATACGTTGACGTATAGTTTAGAGCGTAATAAGCATCGGCTTGACTTTTTAGCGGGTACCGAGCGGATTCGCTATAACAACCAGAGTTTCTGGGCCAGTCGCCAGGGCTTTGCTTTACAAACGCCCGAATACATGTACCTGGATGCCGGCTCTGCGAACAAAGACAACGGTGGCTCCGCATTTGGTTACGGCCTCATGTCTTTCTTTGGCAAAGTAAATTACGCACTGGCCGATCGCTATCTGGCTTCGGTAACCGTTCGGCGGGATGGCTCTTCCCGTTTTGGAAGCGACCAGCGGTACGGAACCTTTCCGGCGTTCTCGCTAGGATGGCGATTGAGCGAAGAGAATTTCCTAAAAGACCACGTAACGGCCATTTCCGATTTGAAGTTACGCTTTGGCTGGGGAGTTACTGGAAATCAGGATTTTGCCAACAACGCCATTTATCGCCTGTACGAGTCTAACTACGGCATTGACCCAACCTGGGATTTTGACATCGGAACCGCTTACGACCTAACGGGAGCCAATACGGGCAGCCTCCCTTCCGGGTACCGACTCATTCAGCAAGGAAATGATAAACTGAAATGGGAATCCACGACCCAAACCAATTACGGGATTGACTTCAGTTTATTCGAGTACAAGCTTACCGGATCAGTCGATTATTTTGTAAAGAAAACGAAAGATATTCTCGTCAGTCCGCCTTACCTGGGCGTCGTGGGCGAAGGAGGGAACCAGTGGGTGAACGGAGCTTCCATGGAAAACTCCGGCATTGAGCTGCAACTCGGGTATCAGGGGAAAATTGCCAACAAGGTCAACTTTAACTTGTCAGGTAATATTTCTTCCTACCAAAATAAAGTGACCTACCTGCCCCGGGAAGTCGTAAACTCCTACGGCGGTAATGGTCGGGATGTTACCATTCTGGGAAGATCGATTAATTCTATTTATGGCTACGTCGCCGACGGAATTTTTCAAACCCAGGAGCAGGTAGATTCCTACGCGACCCAGATCGGAAAGGGGGTGGGCCGCATTCGTTACAAAGACCTGAACGGGGATGGCGTAGTAGATGACAGAGATCGGACCTGGATCGGTAACAGTAATCCGAAATTCATGTACGGACTGAACGCTGATTTTTCCTTTAAGGGAATTGATGTAGTGCTTTTCTTCCAGGGCCTACAACGGGCGGATGTTTACAATGATAATAAGCTCCTGACGGACTTTGCCTCGCTGGCTTCGGGCGTAAACTGGGGGGAGCGTACCTTAGATGCCTGGTCGCCGACCAATCCTACATCTACGATTCCTGCCTTAACCCTGACGGATAAGAACAACGAACAGAGAAGATCTTCCTATTTTGTCGAACAGGGTTCGTATCTGAAACTCCGAAACGTACAGGTTGGCTATACCATTCCGGCAACACTTCTCAAGCGGTACCGAATGCAGCAAGCCCGGTTGTATGTACAGGCTCAAAATGTTTTGACGCTTCGCAAGAAAACCGGCAACTCCGCCTACACGGGAGTAGATCCCGAAACTCCGAATGCGACCTATCCCATCCCAGCTGTTTACACACTGGGACTTAATCTATCCTTTTAACCTCGAAATCCGTTATGAAACTAACACGCCTTTTACTGGCTACGCTCCTGATCGTAGCCGGAAATAGCTGCCAGCGAGCCTTAGACGTTGCTCCCAATGCCGTGATTGATGGAGAAGCACTCAATACCCCGGAGAACATTGAAAAATTATGCACCGCTGCCTATGCAGCCATCGGGAATGACCACTATACCGCACCCTTCACCCTGTGGCCCTACGGGAACCTGCGTTCAGGGGATGCCTATAAGGGGGGAGCGGGTACGGCTGATATTAGTGCCTTCCATTTTTACGAAACCTTTTCCTATATCCGGCCCGATCTAAGCGAGAGTGATGTGATCTGGTATCGTTTATATGTATCCATTTCTCGGGCGAATGATGCGTTGAGACGCCTCAATGCAATGAGTGAGGAAGCTTTCCCGAACAAAAAAGTACGACAGGCCGAAATGCGTTTTTTGAGGGGTCATTCCTACTTTGATCTGAAAATCCTGTTCAAGAATATTCCCTATATTGATGAGAGTGTGCTGACTGAGGAGTACGGTAAGATTTCCAACGTTGACTTATCCAATGAAGAAAGTTGGAACAAGATTGCCGATGATTTTCGGTTTGGGTCGGAAAACTTACCCGTAACGCAACCCGAAAAAGGACGGGTCGATCAGATCGCCGCCAAAGCTTATCTGGCCAAAGTGTTACTGTATCAGGCGTATCAGCAGGATGTGAACCATAACGTGACGGGCATTAACCAAGCCAAGCTAACGGAAGTGGTGACGCTTACCGACGCCGTAATCACTTCCGGCCGATACGGTTTGTTTGATGACTTCAGCAAGAATTTCCTGTATGAGTACGATAACGGTACCGAGTCGATTTTCGCCATCCAGCGTTCCAAAAATGATGGAACGCCCAAAGGTCGGCTGGACTGGAGCAGTGCCTTGAGTTATCCCATGAATTCCGAGTACGGATGCTGTGGGTTTCATCAGCCCAGTCAAAATCTGGTCAATGCCTTTCAAACGGATTCGCAGGGCTTACCCCTGTTCGATACGTTCAATCAGAAAGACGTCAAGGAATTGAGCGATTTTCAGCAACATACGTTCGATCCGCGGCTGGACCATACGGTAGCGATTCCGGGCCATCCCTACAAGTATAAGCCCGACTTTATTTATCAGGCCAGCTGGGCACGGGCTCCGGACATTTACGGTTCGTACGCTTCGATGAAAGAAACGGTAGCGTACGACAGTCCGGGTTTTCAGAAAGTACCGCCGTTTATGGGAAGTGCCAAAAACAATATTCTGCTCCGATACGCCGATGTGCTCTTGTGGAAAGCAGAAGCATTGATCGAACTCGGTCGGGAAAATGAAGCCTTGCCTCTCATTAATCAGATTCGGCAGCGGGCGAAGCAAAGTACGGCTCTGCTGAAGGATAAGGCAGGGAAGGCTGTTTCTTCCTACAAGTTGGAAACGTATCAGCCCGGTGTGAACTGTACCTGGAATCAGGCTTTCGCCCGACAGGCTCTGCGTTGGGAAAGACGACTGGAGTTTGCCATGGAAGGAAACCGATTCTTTGATTTGGTTCGGTGGGGGATCGCAGCTGAATACCTGAATACCTATTTCACCCAGGAAAAAATCAAGCGGGAATACCTGAAAGAAGCCCGTTTCACCAAAAACAGGGATGAGTATCTACCCATCCCTTTAAATCAGATTAACTACACGGCTAATTTGTACCAGCAAAACCCGGGCTGGTAATTCTGGAGTCTTTGCTATTTTATCTTTACCGAACTAACGGGGGTTGTACCCCTACTTACTATGAAAAGTTATCTAGTATCGGCCCTTGTTGCCGCATTGATCATAATGGATTCCAGCGTGCAGGCCCAGAGTCCGGCTCCCGCTACTTCCACCGAAAAGTACCGCCCGGCCTTTCACTTTACTCCTCAAAAGAACTGGATCAATGATCCCAATGGACTGGTGTACTATGACGGCGAATATCACCTGTTTTACCAGTACAATCCCCAGGGTAATCGCTGGGGGCACATGAGCTGGGGACACGCCGTGAGTAAGGATTTGCTGCACTGGAACGAACTGCCCGTGGCACTCAACGAGTTTGCCAACCCGGACGGAAAAAGTGTAACCATGATCTTTTCGGGGAGTGCTGTCATCGACTATGGCAACACCAGTAAGCTTTGCCCGACGGGTACAAAAGATTGCATGGTCGCCATTTATACCTCGCACGTCGATGAGAAAGGCAAGGCTTTGGCCCAGCACCAGAGTTTAGCCTACAGTGCGGACAAGGGCCGGACCTGGCAGCAGTATGCGAAGAATCCGGTACTGGAACTGAACACGAACGAGTTTCGGGACCCCAACGTATTCTGGTACGAACCCCAAAAAAATGGGTTATGGCCGCCGTTAAACCGGATGAGTACAGCGTGCTGTTTTTTGAGTCGAAAGACCTGAAATCCTGGAAGCAGATGAGTCGGTTTGGCAAACAGGGGGATCAAAGCAAAATCTGGGAATGTCCTTCGCTGATTCAGGTCCCTATTCTCAATGAGCCGGGTAAAAGCCGCTGGGTATTATTCATTTCTTCGGGACATCGCCAGAAAGGCTACGTGGGGATGCAGTACTTTGTGGGCGATTTTGATGGTACCAACTTTACCCTCGATAAAGAAAATCCCAGGCCTGCTTCTCCTGAATGGGGAAATGTCGTGGACTACGGAAAGGATTATTACGCAGCCATTCCGTACAACCACCTGCCGGCTTCAGCGAAACAACCCGTGATGATAGGCTGGATCAATAACTGGGAATACGCCAATGATCTGCCGACCGAACCATTCAAGGGTGCCATGTCACTGCCCCGGGAAATAGCCCTGAAGCGGACCAGTGAAGGGCTTATGTTAATTCAGCAGCCTAAACTTTCCGGCTTACGAAAGCAGGTACGCTACCAGCAGAAGTCGCTTTCCCTGAACAATGCCAGTCAGGGGATACCGGTAGAAATCGGCTCGCCGTTTGAACTGGAAGTGACGCTGGTACCGGGCCAGTCTCAGACTCAGGGCATCCGCCTTTACAAAAATGGCTCCGAAGAAACGGTGTTATCCTACGAAAGGGGGAACATACACCTGGACCGCCGCACATCGGGAAAGGTGGCTTTCAACCAGCGTTTCCCCAGCGTAGAAGAAGCTCCCGTAACGCTGCAGAACGGAGCAGTGAAGGTACGCATCATTGCCGATGCTTCGGTGCTGGAAGTGTATGTGAATGACGGAGAAGCCGTACTAACGGAGCTGGTGTTCCCGGAAAAGACCAACGGAAAGATTGAACTGTTTACAAAGGATGGTAGCGGTCTATTTAAAGACCTTAAAATCAGATCCCTTGAGTAAATTAATGGTTCGTTAGGTATAATTCTAAAGCATCCTGAAGAGAAGAGCTAATCCGTCAAATCAGCTCTTCTTCTTCAGGATGCTTTAGCTTTTAACCTGTGATGGTTAGCTCCGGTGATAAGTCTGGTATAACAACCAGAATCTGCTCTGAAAGGCTTATGTTACTGAGGACATTGAAAAAAATCTATGGTAGGTAAAGTGCTTCATTTTCTCGAAGAGTCGTTTGCACAAGGTGATGAAGATTAGTATCGATGAAGTTCCCTGGAACAAAGAACAACGAAAGGTAATTGCTCAATTGTCAAACCAGCCCTGGCAGAGATTTCGGATGAGCTTTCAGGAGGGATCGTTAGTAAATCGTTATCGTAAATGAAATAACTAACGTTTAACCAGTTTATAAATCTTACGTTGCTGGTTGTATTGGATTTCTACCAAATACAACCCGGCTGGTAAGGAAGTCAAGACCAGCTCATGACTTAACGCTGTCACATTCATTTGATGGTAAACTACCTGACCCAGCACGGTGTAGACTTTCAAACCATAGGGGTTTCGGCAACGCTCCTGCATCTCAATAATAACCGGGCCCGCCGAAGGATTGGGACCAATCCTGAATACCTGCTCAATCGTACAGTTTTCTCCCAGGCCATCTATCGCTGGCAAGTTCGCAAAGGATTCCTGCAGGAAATTAGGTAAGCCGTATTGGAATCCCCTGTTCGGCCGATCCCTTAGTTGTGGCTCTAAGGTACTAATTTGACAAGCTTCTGCTTTTTCATTCGGTCGGTTGATTACGTAAGGACTAGACGTATAAAGTTTACCGTCTAGTCCTAACTGCAAGGCCCAGGTCAGGCCAATAGGTCTCTCCTGATTCGGATTTTCCTCGCCTGCCACGGGGTTCTGCCCTATAACTACCGGATACGAAAGGTAGGTAGAAGGAAAAGTGCCGTCAGCCAGCACCACGGACAGGTCAAATTGGACAAGCGTTTCAGTAGTGGCAGGTACACGCTGACTATTAACCGTCAGATATAATTTAGAGTTATCTGGCGAAAAGGATACGCCGTACTGATCAAAAAAAGATCCCAGGCTTCGGTAATTAGAGATTTTTCCAGTATTAGCATCAAAATCGTATAATTCGAACGGACGGCTCTCTAGCTCATTGTACACGGCACAGGCCAGCATTTTACCATTCGGAGAAGCTTTTAAGTAACCTGCGGCCTCCGTCAATTGCGGAGTCATGTCATTATGAATGGTACCCATTTGAAAAGTTTGCGGAGCGGAAATCCCCTGATCATTTAGCAGGAAAACATAAAACAGGTCATTGTCGTAACCGTGGGTAATCACCCAGTAATCCCTGCCATTCGTGTGCCGGACCGCAGTTAACTTTTCGGTTACCTGTGGCAGCAATTGGATGTTTTTAGTAGTCGCCAAGACATCTCCTTTTCCACCATCTAGCCTCATGTCTACCAGGCTGTAATACAAACCGGGTGTTTTGTAAATGTCGTAGCGGGGACAGGTGAGGGTAAAGAGATAGTACACCTGTTCATCCGTTACGGAAGGTACAATTAATGCCCCCTGCGTAGACGTTTGAAACCCGAGCAAGTCTTTGCCATGCGGCATGACCTGATGCTGACGGTTCCAAACGGTCACGCCGTCTGAATAAAAAAGTAGATCGCCACTTTGCCGGTGTGAAGTAACGGCAATGGCTTCCGGGCTACTCGATGCTCCATCAAACAGAGGAGTTGGTGGAAAATTACGGAAGCTTAAGCCGACATTACGGCCGTAATACCAATGCGTGGTTTCCTGCTGAGCGAAGACAGGATAGAAGAGTAAGAAGCAGCTAAGAATAAAGACTAATCGTTTCATAAAGCTAAGGTTGCAGTAATCATTAAAGCTAAAATGAATACGAATCCGTTATCGATTCATGATTCAGACATCTCTACTTCGTTGCGTAAATACCGGTACGTTAAAGTAAACAAACAGAGATAGGATCAATACCCATAAAGTAGCAAAGATTATACACTAAATTGCATCAGTTAAACTTTAACCTATGAAAACAACTTCGATTGTACTACTAGTATTGCTTCTGTTCACCCTTAGTTGTCAGAAAAAAGAATCTATTCAACCCAAAAATGATGTAGAATTGCTTTACCAGCGTTTCCATGGGAAATACAAGATCATCAGTGCCACTAGTAATGAGCCCGTTGACGTCAATTTTGACGGGATCTCTTCCAGTAATTTGCTTCAGGAAATAGGCGAATTAAATAACTACGGTAACTTTCTGGAAATCAGAGTTAAAAACGTTGATAAAGCTGTCTTCTTATTCACACAATTTTGGTCAGAACAATATGTGTACACGTATACCGGGACTAATCCAGATTGGAATGGTGCTGATACGCTGAGCTATAACCAGAAGTATAGTGTTCATTACAATCAGCAGGGTTCAGGCTACAGGTTCTCTTTCGCTGATGATTTGAGTCAGATCATAATTACACCTAACGAGAAAGCACATCCAGTGCGTTGGGTTAAGCCTGAATCAGCCTTTATAGAAGCAAAAGATCGAATTCGATTGACAAATAAACGTAGGCTCTATACAAAACAGGGGGTCAGGGAAGTGATCATTACAACCATCTACGAGCGTTTCACCAGCGAAATGTAATGATGAAAGTATGCTTATTTTTATATCAAAATTCCCTGATAGTATCGTATCAGGGAATTTTGGTTTTAGATTGATGGCAAAGCAGATTTCATAAGTATTTTAAAATTTATTTGATCTTTATAAGTAAAGTCAATGGTTCTATAACCCATTAGATGTTAGGTAATAAAAGAGGTAAGACAAAAGTCAAGGTTGCTAAATTGCCCTTTTTAAAGTTACTCCCGGAAGCAGTGTTTAAAAATACCCCAGTTAGGTGAGACAGGATGTTAAAAATTGCTTTTCTGCAATGGAAGCGTTTGGTGTAATACGATCGTCGTTGCTTACCCGTGCTGGTTATCTCAGGTATACTGGCTATCAATCGTAATGGGAGAAAAAGCGACATAGCCAACGAGTTCGGTTTGAGAGTCTGTGACCGGTGAAGAGGTAAGCGGGCTGTTTATCTAAGCCGTTCTACAATCAACGGTTCAGCGTGATCACTGTGGGGATGATCGACAAACGCTTCTTTGATTAGTGGGTAAATAAAGGGGGAGTCAGCCGGTTAGGCTTCTCGAATTCAAATTTTTGTATCCTGGGACTAAATCATAAAGTAAACCTACTAACACGTTAAAGGAATGGCAGGTCAGTCAACGATTACGTATTAAAACTTACGCTATGTTCATAAAAAGGAAAGAACCGCTCCTGTTGAATGGTTCTTTCCTTTTAAAAACAAACGAATATTACCAGGCTCTTAGTAAATCAATCGCTTTCAAGCCCTGAGGGGTTACATAGTGCATACGTTGCTTTCGATATCGGTTTAATGTATGCATAGCTCGTTGATAAATAACTGAATCGATGGCTGCGGCCCGGTAGCCTTTAGGAACCGCGTATGTAAAATAGCCCTGTTTGGCATTGTGCGTAGGAATATGAAAGAAATCACGCTTGACAAACTGACTGGTTTTCTTTTGCTGCTGACTGGCTTGTACAAAAAAGTCAACCGCATGTTTGGGATAGCCGAACAGGTAACCATAGGCCCGGT
Source organism: Siphonobacter sp. BAB-5385 (assembly GCF_002261125.1). NCBI lineage: Bacteria > Pseudomonadati > Bacteroidota > Cytophagia > Cytophagales > Cytophagaceae > Siphonobacter > Siphonobacter sp. BAB-5385. Next base: position 22,923 of record NZ_NMPS01000089.1, read on the forward strand.
AACGATCGTGCGGAGCTTCATACTCCGTGAGCAAAACCACCATACCTGCCGAAGCTCCTTCCGTTAAACCCCACTGCCCAAAGAAGGGAGCATACTGTCGAAGTTTCCGGTCCAATACGGATCGTCTGCACACGACCACATCCAGATAGCGTCGATGCCGTTCGTACAACTGATGAAAGGGCATCAGAACAAATTCAAGTTCCGGCCCACTTAGAGCCTTGAGTATCCGCTGCAAGCTGCGAACGGAATCCAGAGCCGCCTGATTCAGAGCTACTTCGGCCGTCCCTTCCGAAAGTGTACTATCTTCCACCGTAAAGGCAAAAGACTTGACCGTACTAATGGGTTTAAGCGTGTCGGCCAGGGTATACAGGGCTTCGTGGTCGAGAGCGTAGTGGAGCAGACTATCGGCCCATCTTTTCTCGGAGGGGTTCAACGCTTCGTAACCCGCAAAAAGAAGTGGGGCCTGACGAGCCGAAGTGGAAGGCATCCGTTGACAAGCCAGCAACAAGGCCATCAAAAGAAACGTATAGATAAGAGCGTGTTTCATTGAGCGTAGTTAAAAAATTGGAGGGTTAAGCTGGTCAGTAGTCGATGTCCCGAAGCGGTTGAACTTAGGGGTTGTTGAAACCATACTCGCCCGCTGATTCGCAGAAAGCCTTTTCGCAGCCGATGATCCAGCCCTAATTCCGTCTCCAGTTCGGCTCGATGGGCACCGAGGTGGTGAAAATCCGGCGTTACCAGTAGGGAAGTCAGTTCCGTAGGGCGTAGGGCTTGATACTGGGAAGCAAGAGTGTAGAAACCCGTCAGATCAGATTCCGTGAAGAAAGACCAGCGAGAAGAAACCGGCCTTCGAAAAATGACCCGGCCTCCGGCTTCCAGCTGATCAATCACCCAGGAAGTTTGATTCAGAATGTTCTGAATGGATTGTCCCTGATAAAAAATTTTGCCTTGAAACTGTCGGCTTTTCAAACCATGCTGCCCTTGCCTGGTCCAGGTAAGGCCGAGGTTCTGATGAGAGGTTCGTACGTTAATGGCCTGAAAAACGGGATCTTCTCCATCCCCGGATTGATAAGTGCCTGAAAGGGAAAGGCGTTGTAACTGGTTGGTTGCCCGCCGTTCCAGTTCGGCTAAGACGGTCCCTTTTCGCTGCGTGTAGCGTCCATTCCAACGGGTGGTCGAAATGCCTTCCAGTCCCTGCTCCTGAAGCTGATGGAGCGTAACGCTTACCAGTAGCGTACGCGTGCGGGTTAGGTGTTTGCCCACTTGCAGGCCCCCGCTCCAGGCGTTGCCCGTGGTAAGTAAGTCGGAGGTGACGACACTGGAGCGGTCAAAACTACCATAACCCCTGAGCCGGTACAACTGCGGGTTTTGGGACGAATAGTAACCCACCTGATTTTCCTCCCGACTGGATTGATACGCCATCCAGCCTCCAACCCAGGTCTGCTCCGATAGGGCCCACTGAACGCCCGGACGCAAGGCAATCGTACGAAAACGATAAAAGGGTTTGGGAGTATTCAACCGGGCTCCCTGTCCCACCTGATACTGCGTAAGCAAACCCAGACGCCATCGGGCTGTCAGTGGATAGGCGGCGGCCAGTTGCAGGTGAATGTGATCCCGTTGCCAGTCCCCGCCAAATTCATCAGCCCAGACAAAAGGATTGCCACTCAGCGGATTAGCCGTATTGCCCCAGCGTTGATCCCGATCTTCGTGTTTCTGATACTCAAAAGAACCCTGTAGTCGCCAGTTATTCAGTCGCTTGAGTCCTTCACTGTGAAAACCCGCCTGCCGGTTTTCGCCCGCCTGCTGGGGACGACGATACGCCCCGGCTTGTCGTAAGACGTGCAGGCCCGTCCGGCTGTAATCAGGCATGGGTACTTCGAGCAGGCCCGCCGGATTACGGGCCTGACTCCAGGTATTTACGGGAACAAGGAATCGATTGCGAACGTACAAAGACGAATCGGATAGCTGGGCCAGAGCCGGGAACCCGGCCAGCCAGCCCAGCAATCCGATCAGATAGCAGGGTTTCATTGAAAGGAGCGGGGCGTGGGTTTACTTAACTTTTCGAAATCACTCCCCGAATTGTTCAAATCCTGTAAAACCCGGCGGCCGTTGAGCGTGGTAGCCGTTTTGCGACGGAAACTCTCGCTGGTATACGTGCCGCTGGCAAACACAAAGCCGGCATCGACGCTGGCCGGAATGCGTTTGAAGGCTCCACTGTTCGCATCCTGTAAGCCCTCAAACGCGTCAATGATTTGCCCGATGGGCAGTTTAATGCGGGGTTCCAGCGAAGCCGCCGAAGGAATGGCCACTTTCTCAAGCGTATTGAAATCGGACGTTCTGAATATCACCAGGCCGGGTCCAAAAACGGGTAAAAGCCAGTCGAAGCCGCCGGTGAAATAGACCCGTTCCAGGTTAGGTACCGAGGGAGAATCTGTATCCCGATTGTCGGGGCGTTGATTATAGGTTTCCCAATCGGCGTTTGCCAGATTAACCGGACTGTTGGGGTTCCCCGCCGGATCAGTCTGATGGTTAATTCCATCCTGAGCAATAAGGATACTCTTGCCGGGTTCGAGTAAATGCTGACGGCCCGTACCCGGAATACGCCATACGCTATTTAGGTACACATGGCGGGTATCGTCTTTAAAATCCGTGGGCGTTGAATTGGGATTAATCTGACCGGATACTCCGTACACATCCGCAATGCACAGGCCATCCAGAGCAATGGTTGAGTCGGAGTTGTTGTAAATTTCAACAAACTGATCTGAAAAGTAATTGCCATTGTTCGGCGTTTTGGAAGCGGTATAGTACACTTCCTTGATGAGCAGTGTTCCCGCCGGAGCCCCCGCCAGCTCCAGGGAAATCGTTTGATTTGAGGAAGCCGTAATCGAAACCGAACGCTGAACGGCATTCAGCGTCAGGGCTTGCCTGAAAACGTTGGTAATTCGTTCCGCGTCGGTAGCGGATAAGGCCTGGGTAGCAGAAACGGTATACGTTCCGGGCAGTACACTGGGAAAGCGAACGGTCCCGTTGGCATCGGTGGTCTGGGCTGGAAGCTTCTCACCACCCGTAGTACTTTCCAGGGTTACGGTAATCCCCGCTCCGGCTTTAACGGCGTAGGTGCTCGGGTACGACACCGTTACGGTCACCGGAAGGGCTTCGACGACGTCTTTGTCGCGGCAGGAAACAAGCAGAAACCCTAAACTTAGCAGCAGGCATGATAAACGCAAATGGGAATAGAATAGTTGAATCATGAGTACAGAGAAATTGATGGAACAATTGATTTACAGGGAATAAAAAAGCTCTACACCAAAAAACAGGGTCGGCTGACTCCGTTGTACAGGATATCGCCGGACGATGTCGTAGTAAGTGGGTTTACTGGAGAAGACGTTATTGACGTAGAAAGCGAAGCCACTGCCCCGCTTCCATTCTTTGGTCAATCGGAAGTTGAATAACCAGAGCGGAGGACGCGTCTGCCACGATAGTTCGGCAGGATTAACGCCCCGGCGTAAGGAGGCGTATTCGGTGGAAGTAGCCTGTTGCCGGGTTAGTAAGACCTGCTGACCGGTTGTAGTCAGGTAGCCCGAGGCCAGACTGTCCCGCTGCGTATAGCGGTTTTTCTCCAGCCATACCGTTTGCACCAGAGCCGAGGCAACGAGTTGCAGCGAAGGAATGCGGTAGATGAGCCGAAGACTCGTATTGAGCCGTTCACCAACCGAAACATTCGGCTGATACATCGGAATGCGGTCCTGCCGCTGACTGCTGAACATGGCCCGGTCGCTGTCGGGCATGAGTCCGTTGGTCCCGCTCGTGGTCCGAATCCAGGCTCCGGTGAGGTTGAGTGACGTGCGTTGATTCGCACTTAGATTACGCTCCCAGGTAAACTCAAGGCCTTGATTCCGAATGAATACATCCGCCTGCGGACGGTCGTAGGGAGCCATGAAGGTTTCGTACGCGTAGGGTTCTGTTGCAAGAACGGGCGGTGCACCCCCAGGCATAGACTGGGCTTCGTAACGGCCGTACAATAAGGGCATCAAATCCCGGGCGATCCGGAAGGCATGGCCCGTGGTTTCCCGAAAATACGTGAGTTGCAGTTGTTGCCGGGGGCGATTCCAGTCGAAGCCCACTTCCCATTTTTTGGTCTGGAAAGCCTTCAAAGAACGCGTGTCCGGAACAATCTTCCGGGTCGTTAAAACCACCAGCCGTTCCGCTGGATTCGTCGCGAAATAATTAAAGTTAACCAGATCGAAATAAGTAGGATTAGGGTAGAGGTAGGAAAGCGTAGGAGCTTTGCTCATGTGGCCATACCCGGCCCGCAGAAACCCTTTAGGAATGATTTCCAGGCTGGTATTCAGACGGGGAGCCCACGAAGGTTGCCAGAACCGCTGACCCGTTTGTACAACCGAAACCTGATCCAGTCGGACCCCCGCCTGAATAATCCAGCTTCGGTTGCGTAGGGGAATAGAGAACTGATCTTCCAGATAAGCCGACCATTGATGCAGAGCAGGAATTTCGGCGTACGAACGGGGTCGGTCTCCCATGCTGTAGTTTTGCCGGGGTGGTGTGCGAACATCAAACTGACGGCCCAAACCTCGATTGACTTCCGTTCGCCATTCACTACCCACTACAGGTTTATGCGTCAGTGAACCCGTTTTTAAAAACCAGCTGCTTTCAATTCTTCCGTATACATTGACAGGCCTTCCGTCTACGTGCGTCTGATTGAGGTATTCACTTTTTCCGTATTCGCCTACCTGAGTCGTATCCGTTAGAGCGGTACTCAAGGGAAAAACATCCCGCGTGACCAGATTTTGATAGAAACCCACCTGTCGGGACCGGGAATACCCCAGGGTATAGCTGAGGGAACGCAGGGTCTGGTTCAAGGGTCGCCAGCTTCCCTGAAGATTGATACGAATGGCCTGATCCCTGGCGTATTGTTCCTGAAAAGGATCCTGGGCATCCGGGTTTTTGCGGAGCTGATCCAGCGTGGTGGTATAAATCAGGCGGAGGGTATTGCTGATGGTTCCGTCGGTTCGGGTAGCCGTAAGCTGATTGCTCCAGCGACTGAACCGATCCAGAAAATCACGGGGGTCACTTCGGGAAAAGGCCAGATCCGTATCCAGACTAAGGGTAGCCAATCGACCCGCCCGAACGCCGTACCCAACCGAAGTCTGCGACAGACTGGGATTAAGCTTCTGCGTGATTCGGGGTTTATACACACCCGCTCGCGTGGTAACGAGTAGCCCGCCCGTAGTCAGATCACCAAAGCGTACGGAAGGAATGCCGCGAATCACTTCTACGCTTTCAATGTGATCGGCGGGTATTTGGCGGAGATCGTTACCCCGACCGGCAGCTGAGGCAAACGGGGGCTGGGTTCCGGGAGCGGCGTTTAGAATCGTTACGTCCGTTTGCAGGTTTGCATTATTGGAAAGGGGGACTCCATCTAGGATCAGAGCCGTACCCAAGGCATTCATACGGTCGGCAGCGGCATTGGTAGCCACCTGGCGGAGCAGACTTTGCTGCACAGTATTTAAATCAGGATTGCCAGCCAGTTGGCCGGGAATGAGCTGCAGAATGTCGGCTAAACTGACGGGTTGTACGTGCTGAATAGCCTGCCGTCCGATGTTTGACCCTGAACCCAGCGAAAGCTCCTGAGCAGAAACCCGTACTTCCTTTAAAGACAGACTTGTGGGCTGTAGACGAAATACGATGGATGTCTGAATCGAAGAAACCCACTGCTGAGCTGGTTCGTAGCCCAGAAGACGGGCCGTGAGAAGCGTCGAGTCCCCGGCATTGCCGACGATCTGAAACTGGCCTTCCCGGGTCGTAAGCGTGGTATGATGGAAAGCGGGGTTTTGCAGGACGACCCCCTCCAGTGGCTGTTGCGTTTCAGCATCAATGACTACGCCTTTAACAATAGATTTCGGCGTTTGAGCAAACGTTGCCCAACTGACACAAACCCCCAGGAAACCGGATAAGTAACGATGCATCATACTTCTGAAGCCACTTCTGAACGAATTAAAGGCTCAAAAGTAAATCATATTTGCAACATTGTTGCATTTAATGTTCATATTTGCATCATTGTTGCAAATATGAACCCCTAACATTTTTGTTATCATGAAAAAATTACCCGTTACCGTCTTAAGTGGCTTTCTGGGAGCAGGAAAAACCAGTTTACTTAATTACCTGCTGCACCATCGGCATGGGTTGAAAGTAGCCGTGATTGTGAACGACATGAGCGAAGTAAACGTCGATGCTCAAACGGTTCAGTCTCAGAATGTACTGTCAAGAACCGAGGAGCGACTCGTTGAAATGTCTAATGGTTGCATCTGCTGTACGCTCCGGGAGGATCTGATGATTGAGGTTGAAAAGCTGGCCAAAGAAAACCGCTTTGATTACCTACTCATTGAATCGACGGGTATCTCGGAGCCTTTGCCCGTCGCCCAGACCTTTAGTTACGTAGACGAACAAATGGGTATTGATCTATCCAAATACAGTCGCCTGGACACGCTCGTGACCGTAGTGGATGCGTTCAATTTTGGGCGAGACTTTGGCTCGATTGACACCGTTCGTAGCCGTAAACTCAATGCGGACGATCCCGCAGATACGCGAACCATCGTTAACCTGTTAACGGATCAGATTGAATTTGCCAACGTTATTATTCTTAATAAAAGCGATCTGGTTACGCCGGAACAACTGGGGGAACTCAAAGCAATTCTTCATCAACTAAACCCCAAAGCTAAAATTCTGGAATCGAGCTTCGGACACGTAGAGCCGCAACAGATTCTGAACACGGGTCTTTTCAATTTTGACGAAGCTTCTGAATCGGAGAGCTGGCTGGCCGAGCTGGAAAAAGGTCATCATACCCCCGAAACGGAGGAGTACGGCATTAGCTCTTTTGTTTTTCGGGATTCGCGGCCCCTGCATCCCGAACGTTTCTGGAACTACATTTCCGAAGACTGGCCCGCGGGTGTCATCCGTTCCAAGGGATTATTCTGGCTGGCTTCCCGGCCCAATAAAGCCTTAAGCTGGGGACAGGCTGGAGGTTCTCTACGGGCCGAACCCGCAGGAACCTGGTGGGCGGCCATCCCGGAAAAAGAACGGCTGTATTATCCAGCGTATCTGGAAAATGAGTTGCTGATCCGCAAACGATGGCATCCGCAGTTTGGCGACCGCATGAACGAACTGGTCATCATCGGTCAGGACTTGCCTAAAGAACAGATAATCAGCGAACTGGAGGCGTGTTTGTGTACGCCCGCGGAAATCCGTCAAATGGAGTCGGGGGTTCGTTTCCGGGATCGTTTTCCGAAATGGGAAGATTAGTCATAAGCAAGAGGACGAGTTACTTCACAAAGAGGAAACTCGTCTTCCTGTATTTCCGTCCATGGCTGGATACGCTCCGGTTTACCCTGCAATCAGACTCTGCCTAAAACTTCATTCAGCGTCTATGCTTTCCACAAAAGAGCTTTTGATAGAAAAAGGACTTCGGCCTACCCCAAATCGGCAGGTTGTGCTGAACTGCTTTACCCAGTCAGGTCAGGGGCTGTCCCATACGGATCTGGTCAGGCAAGTAGGTTCAACCATGGATCGCGTTAGTGTATACCGCTGTTTACAGGATTTGCAGGAAGCCGGACTATTGCATGTTCTCAAGGACGGTAAAGGCATCCGTATTTACCTACGTCCTACGGAGCCTGAGGTATCTCATGTACATCCGCATTTTAAATGCAAAAAATGCCAGCAAATCAGCTGTTTGCCGGAACTGCCCGCCAGTTATCTGCAATGCGTTAATACCTGCGAAATAGATACCATTCAGTTTTTCATTGAAGGCACTTGTCAGCATTGCCGTCAAAAGTAGAAATAGTATTCAGTTGATAAATCCATTTAAAGTAAATTCCATGAAATGAAATAGCTATGGGAATTGGTAGAGATGCGGGTGAATGAATTTTTATGCTCTTTTTGAGAAGAGGCAATCAACGATCAAGAAGCTGCGTTCAGTTTTTCAAAGCATCAACTTTGTAGAAAATCGTGGTTCATTTTTAAAAAAAAGTTGATGCTAATGTTTACTTTCATTAATTAGGAAATAATGGATTATTTATGAGAGATTTCTTCTGATGGCCATGTTGCTAGTAGTAGTGTGGGGAGCATTTGAAGCTATTTAAACGTAGAAGATGACCGTCAGGATCATGTGCTGGATAAGCAAATGATCCTAACAATTTATCCTGAAGGTATAAGCACAAACAGGGTAGATGAATTTTATGCTATACGAAGCATCGTACGAAGATACGTTAGCGATAAACTATTTTAAAGCTAATAAGCATACTAACATCATTATAAAGACTTGGATGGTTTTCAGTAGCAAGACCATGCAAAAGTTTATAAATAGTATTGAGACTGGTAGAAAGAAAAATAGATTTCAAAATTGCACCTATGAGTTTGTAAATCAAGAAGGTACAGCTAAAGTCAGGTATGGCAATAAGCCAAAGGTCTTTTCATTGGAAGTCAATGGGCTGTAACTTTTACCAACGACCCTTATATAAATTGGTGTATATTGCCACCTGATCCCAACCTTTTTATGAGAAGAATCCTTACGCTTATACCTTTGTTTATGCTGGTGTTTTTGATCTCCTGCAGCAAAGAAAGATTCAATGGCAGCCTATCCCTGAGTTTCTATCCTATAGCTAACAGCCTTAAGTCAGATAGTTTCTATTGGTACTTATATCCAGCCGAAAACTACAAGAATATACCCTATCTGGAGAAAGGTTATTTAGGAGACCTAAAAACAGACGGGAATGGTAGAGTAAGCCTGATTATTAAAAATCTCAAACCGGATAATTACGTATTCACCTATCATTACAATGAAACCATCAAAGCGTTTACGGTTCAGGCTCTGAGTGGTCAACGTAAGCGTTACGTACTCCAAAACTAGAGGGTAGTTTATGCTGGCTTCTACGTACGTGCATTCATAAAACTCTAGGTACGATTTTGGGGTTTCTCCTTCCACTCAGAAACACGCTGTATGAAGCCAATGACAAGAAACACGCTCCAAAGGGAGTGAATGATCGTAGTTTCTGTATCAATACCACTTATGTATAGGAGAGTCAGTACGACCAAACAGGCTAAGGAAATGGCTTTAGCCTTAGGTGATAAAAATACATCTATTATAGGCATCTGATCGATCATTTAAGTGAGTTTATTGAAATCAGTAAGGCAATGCGTATTGAATATCCCTATCCCTTTTACTCCCTATCCATCAGGCGATTAAGCTTTCCAGCTACTTTACGCATAAAATGACTTTTAGGGTTTATGCTGCTGCCAGTGCTTGAGTTCTTCTTCAATGAAATGGGTTACCAGGTTTCGATAAAGCCCTTCAATCACATCGGGGTTTAATCCCTGTTCCTGAGCCCATTGTCTACGTTGAGTCAGCATAGCGGCAAAGCGTTCGGGAGCCCGCACCGCCGTCTCATCCGTTTTAAACTGGGCGGCCGCTTTGATATACTCAAATCGTAACGCCCATCGATCAATGACTTCCTGATCGAGTCGATCGATGGCCGTTCGAATATCGGTCATGTTTTGACAGTCTTTGGGGTGTTTCAGGGGCTGCTCCATAAATAACTTGTAGGCAATACAATCTAAAAAGTAAATCGAAATAGATTTAGAAAGAATGTACTTCGATCCGGGTAAAAGTTTATTTTGCTACCATACGGCTAGTGGCAGCCTCGATCAGGGATAGGACTTCCTTGTAGGCTGTCCGTACCTCTAAGGGTTCCGCATGGGTAGTGATGAAGAGTTTGCAGGACATGTCCGCCGTGCAAGTTACCATACTAATACAATTAACGTTAACCATACAAGGCATCTGATCGGCGGCACTGATCACTTGAATAAAAACGGGATTCATACTTGAGTAGATTAAATTACCTTCAACATTACAAAAAAATCAGATGAGCTACTAATGGCACCGGTAGATAGAGCACGAAGACTTTACAAATCAAAATAGAACTTACTACAAACTATTTCCAGTGTACAGGAGTGTTAGAGCTTTATTCATTACTGATCGCTCAAAGAATTGGCGGGGCTCTGTAAACAGCCTGATCCAAAAGCTTATCCATGTTTACGGATAGTCTTTCGTACGGAAGATTCCTGCTGTCAGGGTAAAGGTTTTTAGAGCGATAACTAACGTCATGCTGTCTACCGCAGAACCTGAAGTCTTTAGGTATTCCGCATGAAAAGAATGAAGCACCTTTAAAACTTTATCGACCCTGTGGTAGATTGTGTCGGTATGGTTTTCAACATTTCAGCCGACTTTACATTAAGCGTATTCCGTCTGCACCGTAGAATAATCATAAGTACTAAATTCTTGTCTTAACTTTGAGACCTTACATTAACACCTCCTTTGTTCGGCCTAATCAGTATGTATATACCTTTATCTCTTTTAATCAATCAAAAAATGAAGAGGATAGTATTCCCCAGGGGTATACTTTTCTATGTGTGGGTTTATCTGTTAGTCGTAGGAAACGTTTCGGTACTTTCGGCACAAAGGGTTCAGAAACAACCAGATCATACTGGCGAATTCAAACCAGTAGAACCGATTACGAAAAAGAATCCAATTCACAAGAGTACATCGGCTTCCATGCAGATGGTCATTGTACCCGATACGGCTCGGCCTTCTACCCACGCCACTGTTATTGTATCGCTTGGGCCAGACGTTGCTCTTAAAAATGGTTCTGTCTTTTTATTTGTTAAAAAAGATATTGGTATTTATCTCAATAGTAAAGCTATTGATCCGGTTAGCCGTACGATTCGAATTCCTGTAGCTGGTTTGAGAGCTGATACTGAATATACCTTTAGCTGCGGTTTCCAAAATAATTGCATGGGAGACCTACCCATCACAATGCCTTACAAGACGCCTGCCGCCTCCAGACACGTGCAAAAAGTTTTGTTAATTCTGGATGAGGAATACCAGGGCGATCAGCAAATAAAGGAAGCAGTAGCTCGCTATCAGCAGGATGCTTTACGGGCTAATGGCCGTTTAGTTTTTGAAGAGTTCTATCTCTCCAAAAATCCAGTTGAGAAAGAAGTGCTTTACGAGAAAATCAAGAAAGACTTTTACAGTAAAACCGCTCCCCTTGAATACCTGTTCTTCATAGGGCAAAATGCTAACGCAAAGTTTGTAACGGAATTATATGATCCTACTACCAATCAACGAACCCTCGCTGATTCAGGATATTCACTATCGATCTACACTAAAGTAACCGCTCAGGATTATCTGTATGACAGACAGAGAGAAGGGTTTGTTAATCGCAGGTACACCTGTGGCGATGGGCCTGCTATTCAAAATCGATTAACTAGCTCAATCGACTATTCTTACATGTGTGACCTTTCCTTTGGTGCCCTGGTACCTACCCGGGAAGAAGAGGGGAAAAGCTACATTCTGAATTACTTCAACAAGCTTCATCGATTCAAACAAGGGGAAATCAAGTTTGATAGACGCGTATTGTCTGCCGATACCTTTTATGATGATTCCAAGCTGTCTGAACAATTAACAGAATTAAATGCGAGATGGAAAGAAGTGGATACCGTAGCCGTAAGTCATGTCAAAGATGTAAATTATCATGGCGAGGATCTGACATGGATACGAAGCTATAACCAAAAACTAACTAAAAAGTCCTATGAATTAGTTTTACTTCAAGGGCATGGCAGTGAGACGTATCATTATTTGGGAATCAACGCGAACAGCGTCCGGAGTTACGAGCAACTTAACTCCATGATGTTTTTCTTTTTTTCCTGCCGGGTAGCCGGGGTGCAGGTGAGGGATTATCTGGCTGGGACCTATCTCAATACGGGCAATACACTCTTTGTAAATGCTTATTCCGTTAATCTCTTTCAAATAGGAGAGGCCAATCAATCCGTTTTCCCACGCTTGTTTCAACCTGGTGAGGTATTCAATCGCCTTAGTAAAGGGGAGTATGTAAGTGATGCGATTCGTACAACCAACAGCTACATCTCTTCTTTATACTTACTGGGAGATCCATTGCTTCAGCTCGATCCCCCGGTCGTTACTGCCATCGAGAGCCCTGAGCAGGAAGCTTTATGGGTATCGCCTAATCCAACGAACGGAAGCTTTTACGTGAAGTGGCCCCAGACCTGGGAAACGGCCCACCTGGATATCTTTGATCCGGTAGGTAGACGCGTACATCAACAATCATTTGTACGTCAGCATTCGGAGCGTTTGACTTTGTCCTTGGCCCGGGGCCTGTACATATTGAAAGTAAGTCAGGGTTCGCAAACACTCTCCACGCGAATTTATATTCACTAGAGTCTGGTACTGGCATAGGTTTCATCAGGAATGACCGTATATTGACGAAGAGCAATATGATCAGTTAAGCAAAAAAGCTGCCTTCCAAAGGCAGCTTTTTTGAATTAGGGATAACGTGGCTTATCAATATCGGGTTTGTCTTCGTTTCGATTGGGATGTCTCACTTTGACCGAGGGGTCCAGCTCGTCGCCATCCGTGTATTCTTCGTCAATTCGATCCGTCGCCGGAGCATCTTTTAAAGGTACTTCGCTTGACACTCCACTAAGCCCATCAACGGAAGTATCAGTCAGTCCATTCGGACTGGCGGCCTTCTTGGCATTAATCTCGTCCTGTTTCATAGCAGTATACGTTTAAATGATTATGGCTGTACTTGCAAAAAATAGCGTGCTTGGGGTATTCCGTCCGCTAGTTGAGTAGCTCGTTCGTCAGGTAGCCCCGTTACTGGTTGTAAAGAGGCGAGCGAAAAGATTCGCTTTTTCAATAAAATTTATAGGTGTATCTATACTTTCAGAAGAAGCCTTGACGTTAGATAAGTACTAAGATCGAAAAGTGGCGGCTTTGAAGATCTGGGTTCTAAACGCCTGTCCTGTGGGACCAGGCCGTTTGTATGAAGAAGCCTTTGAAAAAAAGTACAAAAGCTTGCTGTCAACTAAAATATTTTTTAGATTTGAGTATGCTTCTCTGCTTCGTGCAGAGAGGCTTTAACAAATGGTTCACTAACCCTCCTGACTCTCTGTTTGCAACCAGATTAGGAAAGAGAAAGCCCTGCCTAATGGAGGGCTTTCTCTTTTTATGTATGTGCTAACATGGACTAATCGCTTTGTGATAAATGGATAAGGTACTGAATAACAATACTCGCACTGGCAGAATTCTGCTCAGATAGTACCAGTAAACCGGTAAATTTCTCCATTGATCGATCTTTGGGCAGAGGTATCCTTTTGATGGGCAACTTTGTGCCACTGAATCAGTTGAATAAGTGGCGGCTTTGACAACTGAGGATGTTGAATATGCAGGCCCGTTCGTGACGACGAACAGGCCTTTTTTGTGATAAATTTTTCTGAAAATGATTTCGGTGTTCTAAGATAAACGATTTTTAATAAGGCTTAATTAGCAATCAATCGGCTGTAATTAAGAACTTAACCTGCCTGATTCAGTGCTTATGAATTTATCATCTGTTAATAAATTTCCTCATCGATTTTTTTGCCAAACTCATGCTGTTCATCGATTTAATTAAATTTTTTAAATCCTGATTTCTTATTGGACTGATTTATCAATTGCTGAGGTAAACGAATGCTGAAATTGCTTAACGCCAGGCATACAAAATCCCTTTATGAAATTTTTCATTTCAGATTATATGATTTAATGAGCTGATATACAGGATCAGGAGAATCCGAATTTATCGTCCTGATGGTCAGGTTCGAGGGCAGTAGTAAGGCTGTTTGCTATCGATTGATACGTTTCTTTTACAACTAAATAATGACTGGTTTCCAGATAAATTCCAGTCGTATCGTTCGTAATTTCTTCGAACGCGACAATAGCTGACGCTTTAATCTGAACTTCCTGATTGTATTTTTGAGTAATAAATTTGATGAATTTCATGATCTTTAGCTGGTTTTAATGCGTGTAATGTACGAAATTCGTATTCGTGTATATTGGCTAACCTCAGCGTCGGAATTTGAACGTTAAAGCTGTAAAAATGGTATTGTTCAAGTAGCTACAAAAGCATAAAAAATCGTTCTAAAGCCGAATCAGGTTTAGACGTAAATACGGGAAAAGTTGAGTTTTAGCACAACGGTTTCTACGCTGTTTCTCTCAAAGCATTACTAATTATGTTAACCGCCGAACAGAAAAGAAAGCTAATCGAAGCGTTAGCGATCATTGGGAATGAACCCATCCACGAAAACTTTGTCCATCAGCATTATGGGCAATCAACGCAACGCATTGATCGCCTCAAACAGAAAATTGAAAATGTGGCTCAGGTCGAATCCGTACGATTTTGGGCTCGTCACATCAACGCTGCCGAGGGATTGGAACAAACCATCGACCGCATCAAAGTGGTGGGGGATTTAACCTGTTCAGTAGCGTATGCCGTAGCGGCGTCCCTCAGGCAGGATGCGGCGTATGATCAATGGAATACCCTGGATGAAGAAGGTCTGACCGTATTTTGTAGCGAAGTAATACGCTCCGTTTCCATTCGTAGTTTTATCAATAACGCTTTGTAGTGTTACGACATGGGCAGGGGAGGTGTGGCAGGCAAGTTCACACGGAAAGTAGTTCCCTGGTCAGGTATGCTGGATACCGTGATGCTGCCTTGATGGTTTTCGGCCACTTTTCGGCAGACGGCCAGTCCAATACCCGTTCCTTCGTATTTTTCCTTTGAATGCAGGCGTTGAAACATCTGGAAGATGCGATCCTGATAAGTCGGTTCAAACCCAATACCGCTATCCGAAATTTCAATCCAGTGATACCGGCGAACGAAACCATTGAAAGTTTCTATGGCTTCTTCGGCCGCCTCGCTGCCGCTAATTCTAATGTGATTGATTCGGTCACTGGCCCCAAATTTCAGGGCATTCGTTAGAAAATTTTGCAGGAGTTGCTTTAACTGTGAAGCATTGCCCCACACGATTGGTAGTGGTCCCACGTCTAATTGCACATTTGCCTGGCGAATGGATTCTTCCAAATCCTCCAGTACTTCGCCCACCAGTTTACTAAGGGATACCTCAGCCATGGGGATTTCTTTTTGCGTGAGCGAGGAAAATACCAGCAGGTCGCTGATAAGCGTCGACATCCGGCTGGCTGAAGCATGAATCCGGTCCAGCGTACTAACACCCTTACTGCTAAGTTGTTTGGCATCAGAATTGTACAGCAGGGTAATAAACGACTGAATTTTGCGGAGCGGTTCCTGCAAATCGTGGCTTGCTACAAAAGCAAATTGCCGCAGGTTTTCGTTCGAATGTTCCAGTTCCAGATTGCTCAGTCGCAGAGCTTCGGTACGTTGCTGCACGAGACGTTCCAGCTCCTGTTTCACCAGTTTCTGGTTGGTAATATCCTGAGCCGTACCCGTCAATGCATATGCAACGCCATCTTCATCCATCAGTGTACGGGCCTGAGCGTGAACGATGCGTTGCTGTCCCGTGGTGCGATGAACGATCGTAAATTCTTCGTTGCAAGGTTCAGAATAACCGGCCTCAATGGCCCGGTTCAGACTAGTGCCAACGTGCTCAAGGTCTTTTCGGTGAATACGCAGTAGGATGGACTCAAGGTTCGAAACTGGCTCCATACCCAGCCAGTCGCTGATCCGATCGGAAAGGCTAAGGGTTCTATCCCGCAGATCAAGATGCCAGGTGCCGAGTTCGGCGGTGTCAATGGCAAGGCGAAGGTTCGCTTCCGCATCGGCAATCTTTTGCCGGGCCAGTACCCGCTCGGTGATATCAACGGCCATGTGCAAAATAGACCAAACTTCTCCCCGTTCATTTTTCAACGGTTTATACGTAAACTTAAACCAGTACGGACGAAGCCGATCACCATCGTATAGTTCGGCCCGTTCTTCCTGAGTTTCGTACGGTATACCCGTCCGATAGACCTCCTTTAGGATCGCCTCAAAGGGCTGGCCTTTCAGTTCGGGTAAGGCGTCACCAAGCTTTTTGCCGATAACGGAAGAGTCCTTACTCCACATCCGTAACAACGCATCATTCGCCATTTCGATACGAATATCTTCGGTTACATACAAACCAATAGCAAAAGGTGCCTGCCAGATGAGGTTATAAAAGTGATCCTGGCTAATTTCCAGTTTTTGCTGCGTAATCACTCGATCCGTAATGTCCAGTACGGCTCCCACGTATCCTTTAAAGATCCCGTTTGAATCGTAATGTGGATTGCCTGAACAGTCCACCCAGCGAATGGACCCATCGAGGTGCTTGATTCGAAATTCGCTCCGGTGTGGCCGACGGGCCTGAAAATCCCCCTGAAATACGCGGGCCGCCTGTTCGCGATCTTCCATAACGATGGCATCCAGCCATCCCAAACCCAGGTGGCTATCTAAATCACGCCCGGTCCAGTCGGCCCATTTTTTGCTGGTATACGTCGTATAGCCCTGTTGATCTGACATCCACAGAGCAACGGGTACGGCCTGCGTAATGCTCGTAAAGATGCTGGCATTATCCTGAAGAATGTGTCGGGTATAAACTTCTTCGGTTACATCCCGCACAATGCCGGCAAATCGATACAAACGGTTTTCCTCATCAAAATAGGCTTTACCTTTGCCATCCAGCCAGCGTTGTTTGCCATCGATAATCGTCCGAAATTGTACGTCACAGGTACGGTTATGCGGTGATTGGATGGCCGCCCGAATCGCTTGTCGCAACAGGACATGATCATCGGGATGAATATGCCTGATTACCTCCGTGTAGGTCACAGTACTCTCATTCGGGAAGCCGAACAGTTCCTGACAAAGACCATCCCAGTGAATGGTCTGTCGTAACATATTCCAATCCCAGGTGCCTACGCCAGCTGCTTCAAGTGCGTAGCGGTAATGTTCGCCCTGTTCGTGGAGCTGGTGAAGGGTAGAAGGGTTGAGTTGTTCATCCCTGATATCTGATGTAGAACTGAAAGGCATGTACTGATCTGGCGTATGGTAACTGTACATGAGTGCGAACGAAGGCGTCGTCCTCAAAACCCACCCATAACCATTTTTGAGCAAAGACGAATTACGGGTGTATAAGTTCTCTTGCCTACATTTCAGGATACTGACGGCTGTCACCTGATACTACAAAGAAAAGCGTCGCAGCGGTAGCGTACAAGTAAATTCTAAATTAAGGATTCGATCATTTTTTTACAAAAAATATCCTTTTTATAATAAATATACGTGTCAAAAATGGGGTTTTTTACTTACGTATATGCCTATAAATGCGGTATGATAGGTACTTGCTTTGAGAATTGAAAAACAATCAGTTAGTCAGGCCGTTATATACTCAAATCTCTTTCACGTTTGGCGGAATGTGTTTAGAGATCGAGTAGCTACTCTGCTCCCGTTTGTCGACGGACAACGGGAGCTTTTGCTTTTGGTACTACATTTTTAATAAATACGATGAATGACTTGAAAAAGTCATTAGTAACTGAAGTAACAACTCCTGAAATCCTGCTTGTAGATGCGAGCAGGATTTCTTTTTATGTGGACTGAATCAGGATAACGGGCTGTATTAAAAAAGAGTAGGAATAAACGTTTGACTAATGTATTGAATTCTTTTGCTGCCCATAGCGGTGACAAAATGCCGGGGTTACGGGTTGTTTAACCCCAGAAATAATCCTTGAATAATCAAGTTTATGGACCGAAAGAGTTTAAAAAATAACCAGTATCTTTGCTAGTGCTCTATTGATATGCGTTTATTCCACCACCTATGAATACAGATACAACCCCGCGTAATTTTAAGAAGGCTAAACTATTGGTTGTTGAAGATAACGCGGATCATTGGTATGTAATTGAGTCAGTGTTGAAACAGCAATTGCCGGAAGTAGAAGTCATTTGGATGTCGGATGCTGCAAAAACCATGACGTATCTCAATGATTGTAAGTCCAAACTTCACATTTTGCCTAAAGTCATTTTGCTGGATTTGTATCTGCCCAGTTCGCAGGAAGGTTTGAATCTACTTCAGGCGATCAAGTCGAAAAACTCTTCCTTTCACCATATTCCAACCATTGTACTAAGCCATTCCAGTGATGCAACGGACATTAGCCGCTGTTACGAAACGGGCAGTAGTTCGTACATAATAAAACCCACGCTGATCCAGCAGTGGGTTGATTATTTCAAGGAATTCCGGCGGTACTGGTGGAACATCGTGTCCTTGCCTGATCCGCAGTACCAATAAGTAATCAGCTGATTTACAGACCTGAAAATTTATACCGACTGTCATACGCCAGTCCCAGACCTACGCTCGAAAGCTTGTTTTCATCCGCCAGTGAAGCTTTCGGAAAAAGACGACGAAATTCCGATTGAATCAGCGGAACTTCCGTTGAACCACCCGTCAGAATAACCAGATCAATCGCTTCGGCCGAAACGCCCGCTGCCTGAAGACAGGCCGTTGCCGCTCGGGAAATCTTCTCCATTTCTTCCGTAATGGCCGTTTCAAACTGAGACCGCTGAATAGGAATACTGAAATCCTTTTCCAGAAAATCAAAAGGCATTTCGTGCTCAATCGAAGACGTCAGAGCAATCTTCGCCTGCTCGGCCGCAGCCAGTAAGGTGTGCCCCGATTCCTGTTCGAGTACTTTCAGTAACCGCTGGTAACGCCTGGGATCCTGGGATTGCCCCAGAATTTGCCGGGTTTGCATGAGCATTTTCGGCGTATACAAAAAGTTTACCTTACTCCATTCCGCCAGATCGTGAAAGGGTTTGAGGGGTACATCGAGTTTCTTCTCTCCAAACGTGGTTTTGTATCCCAGTTCGGGCATAATCTCGCTTAGACTCAGATCTTTATCGAAGTCATTGCCCCCCACCCGTACGCCCGTATTGGCCAGAATATCCGAGGTGCGATCGGCTTTCGTACGGTTTTCCGGAGACAGCCGAATGACCGTAAAATCAGAGGTACCACCCCCCAAATCCACTACCAGGGCCAACTTCTCTTCTGTCAAATTCACTTCGTGAGCAAAGGCGGCGGCGATGGGTTCGTACTGAAATTCAATATGTTTGAAACCAATGCGTTCGGCGATGGCATATAATTCTCGCTGGGCCTGAGCATCGCCCGCGGGATCATTATCAATGAAATGAACGGGTCGCCCGAGTACTACATGCTCAATGGACTGACCCGCATTTGCTTCGGCTTTGTCTTTCAGTTGTTGTAAAAAAGTAGCGATGATGGTGCTAAAATTCATCAAAGTACCATTCACAAACGTACCCTGCTTCATGATGGACGTACCCAGCACCCGCTTGAGGCTTCGCATAAAACGGCCTTCTTCCCGATCCAGAAATAATTGAACGGCTTTGCGACCATAATACGTATGACGGTCATTGCGGCGGTAGAATAAAGCACTCGGAATGGTAACTGATTCATTTTCAACGGGAACCAGGTGGATCGCACCCGCGTGGGCTAGGGCAATGCTGGAGTTGGACGTACCAAAGTCAATGCCGCAGGAAATTTGGGTCATAGATAAAAGAATCTCAATACTAGAAAGAATGGCCTGGATAAGAAAATGCCAGAATGTAATCTACTAAATTACTGACGGAAAAGTTCAGGTCAAAGAAAAGAAATGAAAGAGCAATCGATAAAAGGAGATGGGAATGGAAGGGCATCTAACAAAAAATCCCGGTGACAAGCCGGGATTTTCTGTTAGTATAAAAAGGATCCTAATCCATAAACTTGATGGTCGAAACCGTCATCAGGGGTTGGATAGGTTTGGCTGTATCATTCTTGAAAACAAAGTACAAATCGTGTTGACCTTCCGTACTTTTCAGTTTCACGCGAACGGGGGGGCGGTAGAAGGGATCCCGTTTGGCAGGAACCTTACTGCCGGTCTTCGTCGTATCACCGGATTCGAGTTGGGCCATCACTTTTTCTACATCCACGGGGGGGGCCAGCGTTACTTTGGTTTCACCCAGCAGGGGTCCGGTTGGTGAATCCAGGTGCACTTCAATGGTACCACCCACATTCCCTTCACGATCCTGAACAGTCGCACCCATTTCCAATTGTTTCACGCCCGTCAGGTCAATGTTCTTGAAACCAATGAGTGCGTTGGCATAGGGGATTACGTTAGTACCCTTGCCCATGCCGCGTACTTTCAGGTCAGCACCCTGTACCACGGCCGCTTCGGAGGCATACATTTGCGGACTGTGCAGCACGATGAGTTGTTCGGACGTCAGCATCGGGATGGTCTTTGCATTGATTGTATTACCACGGTCGGTATACGCTACGCGAACCAGCACGGAACCCCGGCCGTTATCATCCTTCGGAATTTCCGGGGTGTACTTGCCTTTGGTCGGTAGGGTGCTGTAGGTTTTAGTCGTGACATTGAGAATGTAATTGACAATCACATTCGCGTCCGCTACTGACATAGCCGGGTGACCGGGCATAGCTACTTCACCCCAAACGCCAACACCACCGTTCCGAATTTTCTGCACCAGACGGTCTTTCACTTTTTCATCACCTTTGTACTTGTTGGCAATGTCCGTAAAGCTCGGACCTACTGATTTCGTACTCACCTGATGGCAGACCTTACAGTCACTCTGACTGATCAGTGTCTGAGCAACCGCGTACTGGGTCGAAGCGTCCACACTCCGCTGACCCTGAATCACTTCCGCGTAATCAAACCCCTCTGACGTATAATCCATACTGAGTGCAACCCGGGCCGGCGTGATTTTCCCATCCGCCAGACTGCCATCTTCCTTATCCTGTACAGTTACCTCGTACTGAATTGGCTGATTCGGAAAGAAGAAGGTTTTGTTACTCATCAGGTTAATGGCGACTGCGGGAGGTTCATTGCCGGCCGTAATTTTCACCGACTGACTATTCGACGCTCCCTTGGCATCCGTCACGGTAAGGGTTGCCGTGTACACACCCGCTTTGTCAAGCGTCAAAGCGGGGTTAGCTGTTGTGAACACTTTAGGCGTACCACCCGCCGAACTTACCTTCCATTGATATTTCAGAGCGTCACCGTCGTAGTCTTTGGTACCATCGGCCGAGAGGGTCAGCTTCAGCGGAACGGTTCCTCCTTTGGTACTGGCCGATGCCTGCACGATAGGTTTGCGGTTTCCACTGTTATACTCGATGCGAACCAGCCGGGCGTTGTCACTTTTGCGAAACCAGTTGCTCCCGTACTCCAGCACGTACATATCACCCTCGGGACCAAACTTCATATCAATCGGTTCAACCGGATGGTAGCTGGGTAGTACCCGTTCCATCGACTGATAATCACCCTGTTCATTCATGGTGATGGCCATAATCCAACCCCGGGAAAAATCAGTAACAATCCACTTGCCTTCGTAATACGCGGGCCAGGGACGTTTCGCTCCCTTGAAGTCGGACTGATGATAGACTGGTCCGCCGGTCGCACTTCGCGAACCCGTACCCACGAGTGGGAAGGTTTCCGAAACGCCGTAGGGATAATAAATGAAGTTCGGAGCTACCGCAGGTAATTCTTTCAAACCCGTATTATTCGGCGAATTGTTCACCAGCCGTTGCGGGTCTTTCTTCGCCAGCGGTTTATTGTTTTCATAATCGTAAACCGGGAATGCCTGATCGTTTCCGACAAACCAGGGCCAGCCAAAGTTACCGGGCTTACGAGCCTGGTTTAATTCGTCATAACCGCGTGGGCCAATTTCCGAGTCCTCCGTAGCATCCGGACCTACCTCTCCCCAGTACACGTAACCCGTTTTGCTATCCACCGAAATTCGCCAGGGGTTGCGGTGGCCCATCGAATAAATTTCCGGACGGGTTTGGGCGGTACCTTTGGGAAACAAGTTTCCGGCAGGAATGGTATACGTGCCGTTCGCTTCCGGGTGAATGCGAAGAATTTTTCCGCGGAGGTCATTCGTATTTCCGGCGTGTCCCTGATCGTCCCAACTACTGCGACCGGGGCGTTCATCGGTTTGAGCCGCTTTCTGGTTTCCGGTATTATTACCGACGGTAAGGAAGAGGTTACCCGCTTTGTCCCAGGTCATACCTCCACCCGTGTGGCAGCATACTTCCCGTTGCGTCGGTACTTCGAGCAGTACTTTTTCGGAGTTTTCCTGCAAGTCATCTTCGCCCACTTTCCAGCGAGTCAGCAGGTGTTTGTGCTCAGTGGGGTGGGCGTAGTACAGATAGATCCAGTGGTTTTGAGCGAAGTTAGGATCCACGGTCATGCCCATCAGTCCTTCTTCGGCTTCGGTAACTTTCCCTTCCTTACTGGTGTACTTGGTGTTAACCGGAATCGTCGCGAGTAGATCTACCGATTTAGTTTTAGGGTTGTAGCGTTTCAGTCCACCTTTCCGTTCAATAATGAAAACGGTTCCATCTTTCATGACTTCAAACGTCATGGGTTCATCCAGATCTTCCACGACGGTTACGGGGGTGAACCGGCTTTCGTCGGGTTTGTCCTGAACGTGCGTGTCCCTGGAAATAAACGAAGCCAGGCCCGCTGCCAGAGCGAGTTGGGCAACCAGTGTAACCCGTCTATACGTACGGATTCGTTTCATAGATTTTGTCAGTTAAAATGCTGTTTAGAGTTAACAAATACTAGACTTGCGATCGGACGTTAATCGCTATTGAAAATGAATAGATAAGTAGTTTCGGAATAGAAAATTAGCTCTTTTTCGATCTACTTTTAATCAATAATGAAGCAAAGATTGACCCGTATCAAACTATTGTATCAATTCGATACAATAATGCAGGTTGCGATTTTTGTTTCCAATTATTTTAATGTATTCTTGGAAAAATTGTAGAAAATAAAGTTGGTATTGGAAGCACCATGAAGTTTGGCGAAAACTGTATTCCTCAAGTATCCATCGATTGCGTCGTTTTTGGTTTTCACGCTCATCAGTTGAAAGTCTTATTACTACGGGTTCGGAGTATGGAGTACTACGCACTGCCCGGAGGTTTTGTTGGGCAGGAAGAAGCTTTGGACGAAGCAGCCCAGCGTGTTTTGCAGGAGCGTACGGGACTAACCGAATTGTACCTCGAACAATTTTACACCTTCGGCCAACGCAATCGAGGTGAAATAGAGATGCAGCAAAAACTGGCTGAAGTGAATCAACTCAGTTCGGCAGAGTGGCTACAGAAGCGATTTATTTCAGTAGGCTATTACGCTCTGGTTGATTTTTCACTAGTGAAGGCAACACCCGATGCATTATCGGATAGCTGCGATTGGTACGACATCAATCAGTTACCCATGTTGATGATGGATCACCATCAAATGATTCAGAAAGCGTTAGATACTTTACGCATTATGCTCGAATATAAACCTATTGCTTTTAATCTATTACCGGAAAGTTTTACAATTGCTGAATTACAGCGGGTTTACGAAACCATTTTAGGAAAGGAACTGATTCGTACCAATTTTCAACGCAAGATCCTGAGTCTGGAAATACTGGAGCGTATTGAAAAAAATATACGGGAGGGGCTCACAAAGCCCCGTATGTATACCGATTTAAATCCACAAAAAAACCGCATGAATCGTAGGCGATCCATGCGGTTTTTCTTTGACTGGAAAGTTACTTTTTAAGGGTAATCATAATCACGCCGTTCTTCGCTTTTTCCCCGTACTTTTCTACACCCTTGGCGTCTTTCAAAACATTGATGCTTTCAATTTTATCGGGACTGATCTTTTCAACGGATTGCTGATCCATTTCTTTTCCATCAACCAGATACAAAGCGGTGGGAAGTTCTGCTTTTTTCCCAGCTTTCGTACGAACGATTAAGATTCCATTCTCTGCCTTTGTCTTTCCTAATTTTTCGAGTAATTGAATAGGCTCTTTACCGGATTTGAAAACTTCAATAGA
The DNA here is from genome assembly GCF_002261125.1 of Siphonobacter sp. BAB-5385. Classification (NCBI taxonomy): domain Bacteria; kingdom Pseudomonadati; phylum Bacteroidota; class Cytophagia; order Cytophagales; family Cytophagaceae; genus Siphonobacter; species Siphonobacter sp. BAB-5385. The sequence goes on from NZ_NMPS01000089.1 coordinate 46,697, forward strand.
AGTGATATCGTCTGGAGATATCTTTTTTTCCAATTGTTCCGCGGTCCACTCTTTTCCATCCACAATAATTAATGGTGTATTCTTTCCAGTCAACTGGATCCGATTGGTGGCATTCGCGGATAAACGACTGTCACCGTTTAACCGGATTTCCTTACCGGCACTGATCGGAGCAATGTCCGAACGCTTACTGCACGCACTCATCAGTAGGATACCAGCTACTACTAATATCGGAGAAATTCGCTGTAATGTATTCATAGCAAAAAGTAAGGGTTTGAAAATGATTTAAAAGTTTGATTCCGAAATTTAAGGAGTAATTCCGAAATTTTCGGAATTGCGGTAATTTTTTTATTGCTGGAAAAAAAGGACGGATGCACCGTCGTAGAGTTGCAGGTTTACCCTGACTAATTAGTTTGAAAAATAGGGTTACGTAACAAGGGTAAAAATTCACTGGAAAGCCTGGGGTAGGAGCGTATCGGTCGATGAAAAGGCTGGAAAAGTAATCTGTATCACTGATCCTGAAATTGGACAAAACAAAGATTAGCTGTACAATAGTTAGACTAAGTTCTTCAAACAAGGGTATTCGTGAGGCAATAAAGGCTTACATTAAATCCGATGAGAAACCTTTATGTCTTTTGTTATAGATAGGCAAGGGAAAGTTATAAAATGAGAATACCGCGAGAATCGTTTATACGGACCAAATCCCGGGTAGAAATGCTCTATCGAAATCTCAGCGACATGGTTTGATTGAGGTTTGGGTCTTGAGATCCACTGGTTCGTGGGAGGTATGAAAAAGGTATCGCGTCTTAGTCTGGTTGAGCCGGATCTAAAGCGTCATCGTGTGCGTGCACTTTAAAAAGGGTAACTGGGTTCGGCGAATATAGAGCTTTGAGTTTGACTATCTCCCTGGAAGCGTACGGGTACGGAGGTATTACTCTGAATTGTGGGCAGGGCCAGGGATAATCCTCCATCAAATCCCTTCGGCGTTGGGGTGCTCGACTGAACAGAGCAGGACGACGGATGCCAATTGCCAAAGATGTATCTACTAGAGAGTGTAGTTTCTAATGGGCCTGTTCCATAGTACTGGTTTAAATGAGAAAGGCAGGTCGGAACCTGCTCGCCGATGGGTACAGGTTAAGAAGCTTTCTACTGTGCGGGAAGACCGCTTTTGCTTGCCTTGTATTCACTAAATTTCATGCGGACCTAGGATGCTCCCCGGGGGTGAGTACTCTGGTAGGAAGAGGTTCGGTTGAAGAGACCGACTGGTGCAGGTTTCCAAATCTGCACCAGTCCCAATTAGAAGGCAGATGCTTATCTGCCGCCTCTCCGGCTTGATGTCAGTAGCTATGTATTCCATTCCCAAGACCCCTATCCTGGAAACGCTTAACGCAATAGGGTATTGATTCGTTATTGAATAATCAATAATTATGGTATACTACAAATATTTAATAATGAATGAATATGCAAAAACTATGGTATATAAATTATTTTGAATACTGCAAGGTGACTTGGTGGAAGCGTTTGGTAAACCGATCGACGGCATTCCAGCAGGCAGCAGTGGAGCGTTGATTGACCGCAGACTGTGTAATGCCCAGCATACCTGATATAGTGACTTCCGTATGCCCTAGTAACTTTAAATACATAATGTCAGCCTGTGGTCCTGTCCAGCGGCTGACGATGGTTTCAAGCAGTACCAGACCGGTATTCAACTCGTCGTCGAAAGCCTTCCAGGGCGATTTTACTTCCACGCGATTGGGATGTTTTTTCATACCCGTTATAAGTTGCTCCGAAGCCTGGAAAGCCTCACCGTCGGATTCGCCAACGTTCGGGGAGCGGTAGGTGATGGTACCCATACCTATGGAAATGCGGGCATCGAGTGATTGGCCCGAGTAGAAGTCACTCTTCAGATACGCCCGAATCAACATGGCTACGCGTAAGGACTCGGCGGGGGTATCGACAATCCCCAGAAAGCGATCGCCACGAAAGACTTCAAAGGGTAACTTTAAGTTTAATGGATTCTTTCCACCCAGGCGATGAAAGAGATCCTCCAGGTTTTTCTGAAGCTTTTTACGTTCGGGAATTTTCAAGGTTGTAGAATCAATCACCTCACCTGATAATACAGCAGCTATCTTCATTGATCGTTATTTTCCCTCAAATATAAGATAATAAGCTTATTAATGAAAATTATTAGTATTTAAACTAATAAAATCAAAATATTAGATTTAATACTAATAATATGCCAATTGAAGATGAGAAGATGAATAGTGATCTCCAATCTTATTTATGACGTATAGAGGACCGTTGCAAAGAAATCCCCATCCATAGACACTTCTCTACAGGTACGATTTTCTTTGCCTACGAGCTGTCAAACAAACCTATGATTGTCATGAAAACCACAAAAAAAAACAATGTAGCCTCGGTTTCTGAACAAGATTCTCCTGCTTTAAAAGAACTTTTCGTTGATGGCTTAAAAGATATTTACTGGGCCGAAAAGCACCTGGCGAAAGCCTTAACCAAACTTGCGAAAGCAGCCACGTCTTCTGATTTGAAAACGGCCTTTGAAACCCACAAACAAGAAACCGAAGTACACGTGGAACGGCTGGAGAAAGTATTTTCCATGATCGAGGTAAAAGCAGTAGCCAAGAAATGTGAAGCCATGGAAGGGCTCATCAAGGAAAGCGAAACCATTACCGAAGAAACTGAAAAAGGTACGATGGTTCGTGATTGTGGCCTGATCATGGCAGCTCAGAAAGTAGAGCACTACGAAATTGCGAGCTACGGCAGTCTGCGTACGCTGGCCGAAAAATTAGGTTACCCTGAAGTAGCGGATCTGCTCCAGACGACTCTCAATGAAGAGGGAGAGACCGATAAAAAGCTGACCGTTATTGCCGAAGAGTACGTGAACGAACAAGCTGCGACTGAAGCGTAATAGTAAATTATTTTTAATACAATATATATTGTATATACAAAAAGCGGTATCCTCCAAGGTATCGCTTTTTCGTTTACTTTTGTCCCACACGAACAGCGTTATCTACTTCCATGAAAAAGGTTATTCTATGGTGCTCGCTTCTGGCGGCGGCCGTAAGTTTAAGTCATTGCGGCGTTAACAAGCAAATTGCCGAGGCCAAAGCCCTGGGGAATTGCCGATACGACATCGTTTCTGCCGACAGCATTTTCCTGGCCGGCATTCCGGTCCGCGAGCTGAAAAGCTTTGAAGCTTTAAACCCCTTAAAATACCCGCAATTAAGTGCGGCATTGCTTCGCCAGAATGTACCCCTGGATGCTCGGGTCAATCTGGATATTCGGAATCCTTCGGGAAAACTGGCGGGTATCAATCAGCTTGAGTACAAAGTTCTGTTGACTGGGCAGGAACTGGCCACGGGTTATATCAACCAGCGGATTGCGGTAGCTCCGGGCGGTCGTACGACGATTCCCATTCACGTATCGGCTAATGCTTTTCAGTTATTGTCAGACGCCAAGACGCGGGACTCGTTCATTCAGTTCGTGCAGAACCTGGCGGGTAACAAGTCAAGCCAGCCCAGTAAACTAACCATTCGAATCAAACCTACGCTGTCCTTGGGTAACAAGCAGGTGAACTATCCCGGTTACATAACCATCGACCAGGAAGTAACGAATAAAATTCTGGTAGGCCGCTGATCGGTCTGATCATCCAGCTAACGAAAGGGTAGAGCCAGGCTCTGCCCTTTTGTGTATCTATTAAAGCGAAGCAACGTGACCATGAATCGTAGGTTTTAGAAAGCTTTCAAAACTTTCTGCAAGAGACAATGCCCCAGGAGAACTGGCAGAAAGTTGATGAAGTGATCTATGAAAATCAAACCCGCCGACTAGCCGTAGCCTTACGGACAGAAGCAGATCCAATTGTACTTTTACAAGATTCTGAAGGGTACGAAACCCGCGGCTGGCAGTTGGTTCAGCTCTGGGAAGACGTGTGGGTGACGCAACGAACCCTGGTTGAAAGTCGCCTGAAATCTTTAGTCAGTATTTCACAACGCATTCCCGCCCGACTGACGCTTATTCAGCCCTTAACACCCGCTTTTTTTCAGGAATTTTTATCCCAGAATCATTTGCAAATTCCAGTGAAATGTGCGTTTCGATACGGCTTATTTTTGAAGGAAATGCATCAGAACGAACCGTTTTTAAACGATCCTACGATTGTTAACGATTGTGTAGCCGTAGCCGGATTTGGTCCCGTACGGCCCATGCCAAGTCGGGGTGATGACTATTATTCGGGCGAATTAATTCGCTTTGCCAATGTGCGAAATCATACGGTAGTAGGGGGGCTGGATAAACTACTGAAAGCCTTTTTGAAGGAACATCCCATGCAGGATCTGATGACTTACGCGGACCGTGACTGGTCGACGGGGAAAAGCTACGAACGACTGGGATTTGAACGCGTCAGTACCACGCCGCCGCAGGAACTCTGGCTCGATCCTAACACGTTTCTACGCCACTATCCGCACCGAGTCAAAGACGAAAAACCCAGTCACTGGCGTTCGATTTTTAATACGGGAAATTACAAATACATCAAAAAACTCTAGCCGTCGTTTCGACGCATGGAATGGTTTGTATGCATACACCAATTGTAGTGCTAGGCCCTACGGCCTCTGGTAAAACCAGATTGGCCGTAGCCTTAGCCACGGAATTTGAAGGAGAAATTATTAGCGTTGATTCAAGGCAGGTATACCGAACTATGGACATTGGAACGGGAAAAGATCTGTCTGAGTACGGCACGATTCCCTATCATCTGATTGATATTATTGAGGCCGGTAAGGCGTATAATCTGTACGAATTTCAGAAGGATTTTAAAGTAGTATACGACGAAATGCAGAGCCGTAATAAACGACCCATCTTGTGCGGAGGTACGGGGTTGTATCTGGAAGCGGTTCTGAAAAACCACGCGTTTACCGCCATTCCTAATAACCCGGAATTGCGAGAGCAGTTAAGTACGAAAAGCGATGAAGCCCTGCGTGAACACTTTCAGCAACTCGATTCGCCGTATCACGCCGTAGCTGATTTGTCGACGCGTAAACGTACCCTGCGAGCCATTGAAATTGCGACGTACCTGCAGCAATTTCCCTTCGCTATTTCCATAGAAAAACCCGCGTTGAATCCGCTGGTACTGGGTCTAAATCCGCCGGTTGAAATTCGGCGGGAGCGAATTACCAAACGCTTACACGAGCGTTTGCAAAACGGCATGATTGAAGAAGTACAGGGCTTACTGGATCAGGGAATCGCGGCGGACCAGTTAATTTACTACGGTCTGGAATATAAATTCATTACGGAATACTTGTCCGGCGTCTGGGCCTATGAAACCATGGTCGAACGACTCAATGTAGCGATTCACCAATATGCTAAACGGCAAATGACCTTCTTTCGGAAAATGGAACGCGATGGCTTACGCATTCATTGGCTAACGGGCTCTTTTGAAGAACAGTTACTACAGGCCCGGCAGTGGGTGGAAGAAAAAAAGAATTGGATCGATTAAGGCTTTTATCCCGGTGGGAATACCCTGATCGATCCGATTCTATAAACCTAATCCTTACTTAACGAAGGACTTTAAAACACCGTCAGTATTGATAATGGATTTCAATTCGGCATACGGAATCAATAGCTCCGTGGGCCCTTCGGCGTAGGCTTTAATTTCGTACGGGTTGTAGCGAAACAATAAGCCTTCCGGACGAATACTGAAATTATCGTTCAGGGCAAAGGCATTGTTTTCAAAAAAGTATTTTTCACCGTACGGATCACCTGCTTTCAGGCCTTCCTGTGTACGGAATAATTTCTCCGCCGTGGCCGCTAAGGTCTTCTCATAACCGGGCTTAAATAATTCGTTCAAGGTTAGTTGATGTCCTTTGGGAGTCAGGTTTACGTAGACCAGATTCGTGTTGGGGTGAGCACCGCCCGAGTAGTTGTACGTGAGCGTAGCCGCAGCGATAAGCTGGGGCGTTTGGTGGAGAACCTGCGTCCGGATATCCGTTTCCCAGGCACTGCCCATGACGGGCTCATTGGGGAAGCGTTTCCGCTGATCGGCAATGAACGTATCGAAATCTTTGACGAAATCCTGAACGACCTGCGTAGGGGAAGCCTTCGCCTGAGCGGCCGTAGCATCGGGATTGTCGAGGTAGCCCGAGGCCGCTACCGCGTGTCGGAGAAGCGAATCCGTCAGGACCTGATTGCCTTCAAAAACCGGGTAGGTGAACTGAGCACGGGCACACAGCGAGTCGGGGCGTACGCAAAGCTGACTGTGAACGGAATCGCCCTTGATGGTGTACGCGAGGGTGTCGGCTCCAGCGGCCGATTGTTGCTCCGGTTTTTTCGATTCACAGGCCGCTAACAGCAGCAACAGGGGGAAGAAAAGGGAAACTTGTTTCATGACTAGAAAAGGGGATTGGGAATACAAGACTACCGAATTCAAAAAAAGGATGCAAGCAAAAAGAATCGGGATTGATTGTTAAGCAACCCCCTTCTCCAGAAACCAGAGAAGGGGGCGGGGCACTTAGGCTTTCTCTGCCCAGATCTGAGCAAGGTTAACGATAACTTCCACGGCTTTCTCCATATCCTGCCGGGACACCCATTCGTGACGAGAGTGAAACGCGTGTTCGCCTGCGAAAATGTTGGGGCAGGGCAGTCCCATAAAGGAAAGCCGCGAGCCGTCCGTACCTCCCCGGATGCTCATTTGCCGGGCGGCAATACCGCTGCGTTCGATGGCTTCCACCGCGTACTGAGCTACCTGTGGATATTGATCGAGTACCTCTTTCATATTGCGGTACTGTTCAACCACCTGGATAGCCGCCGTTGAATTCGGATACTGAGCCAGTACTTCCTCGGTCAGTTGTTTCAGAAAGGCTTCCTTTTCGTGTAGACCCGCTTCGGCGAAGTCCCGGATGATGAGTTCTACTTCGGCTTCCTCCACGGTACCGTGCAGATAGGTAGGGTGTACGAAACCCTCTTTGTCTTCGGTCGTTTCCGGAGAGAGGCGATCCTTGGGTAAGCGGGCTATCAGCTCCGAGGCGATTTTAATGGCACTTTCCATACGGCCTTTGGCAAAGCCGGGGTGCTGACTTACGCCCTGAATGCGAATATGCACGGCGTCGGCCGAGAAGGTTTCGTCTTCCAGCGAGCCCAGCGTTTCGCCGTCGATGGTATAGCCGAAATCCGCACCCAGTTTTTCCAGGTCCACCTTGGCCGTACCCCGACCGATTTCTTCGTCGGGCGTAAAAAGAATTTTTATCGTTCCGTGTTCCAGTTCAGGATGCGAAATGAGGTAATGCACCGCATCCATGATTTCAGCCACACCGGCCTTGTTGTCCGCTCCGAGCAGCGTGGTTCCGGAAGCCGTGATGAGGTCGTTTCCGATCTGGTCTTTCAGGTCGGGATGATCGCTCATGCGGATGATCTGGGCAGGATCGTCGGGCAGTACCAGATCCGAGCCGTCGTAGCGGGTATGAACGATAGGCTTCACGTTCGCCCCTGAACAATCGGGTGAGGTATCCACGTGCGAGCAAAAGCAAATCACGGGGACGCCCGTTTTGGCGGTGGTGGCGGGCAGCGTCGCGTACACATAGCCATAATCGTCGAGTTCGACCTCCGTAACACCCATCTGCTGCAATTCCTGCACCAGTACGCGACTCAAGTCTTTTTGCTTTTCGGTCGAAGGGTAGGTCTCGGAATGCGGATCAGACTGGGTGTCGATCTGTACGTAACGCAAAAAACGTTCGGTTACGGTAAAAGAATAAGGACTTAAAGGCATTGATAGTCAAACAAATAAAGGTTTTGTACAAAACAATATAGCAAATTAGCAAGTTTTTTTGGGGAATGAAGGCGGCTTTTTTCCCGCATTCAAATTTATTTTTGTGCCGGGTGAAGGGTTTTTGTGTATTTTCGCTGTCATCAAAACGTTGCCTCTCCTCATACTGGCCGTTGCCAAACAAATTTTTGCTTTATGTCTGATTTTGCAGAACTCTCCGTAGAAGGTAAGAAGGTTCAACTTCCCATTGTCGTTGGAACTGAGGCTGAAAAAGCCGTAGATATTAGTAAACTCCGCGATGAAACGGGTTTCGTCACGCTGGATTCCGGGTACAAAAATACCGGAGCCACCAAAAGTGCGATTACTTTTCTGGACGGTGAAAAAGGTATTCTGAATTACCGTGGATACAGTATTGAAGATTTAGCGGCTAAAGCGACTTTTCTCGAGGTCGCTTATTTGCTTATTTACGGGGAGTTACCCACCCAGGAGCAATACGCTGAGTTTGAAGACTCCATCCGTCGCCACACGATTGTAAACGAAGGCGTACGGGCCATTTTCGATAATTTCCCCGTAAACGCTCACCCGATGGCTACATTGTCATCGCTGGTAAGTGCCCTGAGTGCGTTCTATCCGGATTCGTACGACGAAAAAGGAAAAGACGATCGTCACATCATTCGTTTGCTGGCTAAGTTGCCGACCATCGCTTCCTGGAGCTATAAGAAAGCTCAGGGACACCCAGTGAACTACCCCAAAAACGATCTCGACTACTGCTCGAACTTCCTGAACATGATGTTCTCGCTGCCCGTTGAGAAATACGAGGTAGATCCCGTAGTTGCTTCTGCTCTGAACACGCTGCTGATTCTGCACGCGGATCATGAACAAAACTGCTCGACGTCAACGGTACGTCTGGTGGGTTCTTCGCAGGCGAACCTGTACTCGTCGATTTCTGCCGGTATCAGTGCCCTGTGGGGACCCCTGCACGGTGGTGCAAACCAGGAAGTAATCGAAATGCTGGAAGCCATCAAGGCCGACGGTGGCGACGTAAGCAAGTACATTGACATGGCGAAGAATGCCAAGACGACGGGCTTCCGTCTGTTTGGTTTCGGTCACCGGGTGTACAAAAACTTCGACCCCCGGGCGAAGATCATCAAGAAAGCAGCCGACGATGTACTGACGAAACTGGGCGTGAATGATCCCGTACTGGAAATCGCCAAAGGACTCGAAGAGGCCGCTCTGAACGACGAATACTTCGTGGCTCGCAAGCTGTACCCGAACGTCGATTTCTATTCTGGAATCATCTACCGGGCCCTCGGTATTCCGACCAATATGTTTACAGTGATGTTCGCCATTGGCCGTCTGCCGGGCTGGATTGCCCAGTGGAAAGAAATGCGGGCCGCGAAAGAACCCATTGGTCGTCCCCGTCAGATTTACACGGGAGCTACCCTGCGTGATTTCGTTCCCATGGAACAACGCTAGTTACTGAATTTTCAAAATGTGGGCACCGTCCCACATTTTTTATGCTTTTTACTTTTTCATGGCTTTTATGGGAAAGGCTTTCTCGGTTCGGGAAAGCCTTCTTTGATTTCCGGGGGCAAAGTCGGGTAACTTGCCTGAATACGCACGGCCAAATTTTTGAAAAGTCATTCCGCTGAAATTCCAAAGGTTGTTTTGGCCTGTGTCGGTACGGTGTTTTACGGGCCAATTGTATTCTTAAAACCACCAAATGCACTTTTTAAAGGCATTGAACGGGGGGAGAAAGAATGCAAAAATTTCAAACCGCCCAGCGGACAAATCTAGTACCTTAGCGGTTTAAGGCGTCTGTATAAAGCAATCGGAAGACGCTCATTCAACAACAAACGTAGTAATGGAAGAGAAAAAAAATCTTCGCCGTCAGGACGCTCTGGATTATCACTCCAAGGGTCGTCCGGGAAAAATTGAAGTAGTTACGACGAAAGAAACAGCCACGCAACGCGATCTTTCTCTGGCGTATTCGCCGGGAGTAGCCGAGCCCTGTCTGGCCATTGCCGAAAATCCGGAAGATGTTTATAAATACACCGCCAAGGGAAATCTGGTGGCGGTAATTTCCAACGGTACGGCCGTGCTGGGGCTGGGCGATATTGGTCCGGAAGCCGGTAAACCCGTGATGGAAGGAAAAGGTCTGCTATTCAAAATCTACGCGGACATTGACGTTTTCGACATTGAACTCAATACCAAAGACGTCGATGAGTTTGTTCGGACGGTAAAAATTCTCGAACCTACCTTCGGAGGCGTGAACCTGGAGGACATCAAGGCTCCGGAATGTTTTGAAATCGAAGATCGGTTGCGGAAGGAGTTGAAAATTCCGGTAATGCACGACGATCAGCACGGTACGGCCATCATCTCTGGTGCGGCTCTGCTGAATGCTCTGGAAATCGTTGGGAAGAATATTCAGGACGCCAAATTCATTGTGAGTGGAGCCGGAGCTGCGGCCATTTCCTGTACCCAGATGTACGTACAACTGGGAGCCCGCAAAGAAAACATCACCATGTTTGATAAAGACGGCGTGATTTGTCTGGAGCGTACCAACCTGTTTGGCAAGCAAAAGGATTTTGCCGTTCCGACGCATATCACGATGGCTGAGGCCATTAAAGGTGCCGATGTATTCATCGGACTGAGTGCGGCAAACGTGCTTTCGCAGGACATGATACGCAGCATGGCAGACAATCCGATCGTATTCGCGATGGCGAACCCGACACCGGAAATCAGCTATGAAGACGCTACCGCCGCTCGTCCGGATATTATCATGGCCACCGGTCGTAGTGACTACCCTAACCAGGTGAACAACGTACTCGGTTTCCCCTTCATTTTCCGGGGTGCCCTCGACGTACGGGCTACGGGCATCAACGAAGCCATGAAAATGGCTGCTACGTACGCTCTGGCCGAGCTGGCGAAAGAACCCGTCCCCGATATTGTCAATATCGCTTACAACGAAAAGAATCTAACCTTTGGCCGGACGTACATCATTCCGAAGCCCATGGACCCTCGTTTGCTGACGACGGTAGCTCCGGCCGTGGCGAAAGCCGCGATGGAATCAGGACTGGCGACGCAACCCATTGAAGACTGGGAAGCCTACGAACAGGTACTGGCCAAACGCCTCGGTCAGGACAACCAGTTGACGCGGGCCATTGTCAACAAAGCCAAAAAGGATCCTAAGAAAGTCGTATTTGCCGATGCCGAAAGTCAGACGGTACTCAAAGCCGTACAGCAGGTCTACGACGATGGCATTTGCGAACCGATTCTGTTAGGAAACCGGACCCGGATCGAAAAAATGATCAAAGAAGACCGACTGGAGCTGGAAGGTGTGCAGATCATTGATCCGAAAGCCGACGACGTGCAGCCGCTGGCCCGTGAGTTTGCGAATGCCTACTACGAAAAACGGAAACGCCGGGGCGTAAGTCCCGCCGATGCCGAACAGATCATGCTGCGTCGGACGTATTTCGGAGCCATGATGGTGGAAACGGGTAAGGCCGATTGTCTGATTTCGGGTTTGACGCGGAACTATCCGGATACCGTTCGCCCGGCTCTTCAGGTGATTGGACGGCAGGAAGGCATCAAGAAGGTATCAGGTATGTACATCCTGCTTACCAAAAAGGGCCCTCTGTTCCTTTCTGATACGACGGTAAACTTTAATCCTTCGGTAACTGAACTGGTAGAGATTGCTGAACTAACGGCGATCTCCGTGGAAAGTCTGGGTATTAAGCCCCGCATCGCGTTATTGACGTATTCCAACTACGGTACCGCTGATGGGGAAGACGCTGAGAAAATGCGGCAGGCGACGGCCATTCTACGCGGTAAACATCCTGACTGGGTGGTAGAAGGGGAAATGCAGGCTCACCTGGCCTTTAATACAGAATTGGTGAAGCAACAGTATCCCTTCTCTGATTTAGCCGAAGAAGGAGCAAACGTGCTTATTTTCCCGAACCTCTCGGCGGCGAACATTGCTTACAACTTATTGAAAGAAGTCGGCGAACTCGAATACATCGGTCCCGTACTCCTGGGTCTGAAGAAACCCGTACACGTCCTACAGTTAGGAAGTACGGTTCGTGAGATCGTTAACATGGTAGCGATTGCCGTGGCTCAGGCTCAATAATTTTGATTGTATTTAGGAACGGGGTGATGATCCAACGCGTCACCCCGTTTTATTCCAACCACCAATCCGTATGAAAGACCTCTTTTCCAAACAATCGGATGCTTACGCGAAATACCGTCCTACGTATCCTACTGAACTATACGAATTTATTCTCAAGTATGTACCGGGCCGGGAAGCCGCCTGGGATTGTGCTACGGGCAACGGACAGGTAGCCGTCGCTCTGGCTGAATACTTTGAACGCGTCGAAGCTACCGATATCAGTGAACAGCAACTAGCTCAGGCCGAGCCCGCTCAACGCGTACATTACCAGGTTAGCCGGGCGGAAGAGACGAACTTCCCCGCTCAGTCCTTCGATCTGGTTACCGTAGGGCAGGCTTTACACTGGTTCAATTTTGAAACTTTTCACTCCGAGGTAAAACGAGTACTTAAACCCGGAGGCGTACTGGCCGTCTGGGGCTACGAATTATTGGAGATTAGTCCGGAGATCGATCCCCTCATTCTTGATTTCTATACGACGGTGGTGGGACCGTACTGGGCTCCCGAGCGGCATCATATTCAGGAAAAATACACGAAGATTCCTTTTCCGTATCAGGAAGTGCAGGTACCCGTTTTCTCTATGATCAAACAGTGGAGTTTAGAAGAACTGTCCGGTTACTTTAGCTCCTGGTCGAGTGTACAGGCGTACAAGGAAGCCAATGGCGAAGATCCGGTTCCTGAACTCATCGATCAGATTAGTCCGTTGTGGGACGTTGATCAGGTACAGGAAATCGAGTTTCCCATCTTCATGCGATTAGGTATTAACGCCTGATGGAAAATATACCGCACAAAAAAGACCTCGACGCCGAGGTCTTTTTTGTTTAGACAATCAATACGTTATTCCAAAGACTTCACCAATGCAGAACTAACCTTCAACACTGTACCATGCCGGGTTCCCTTCGGAAATTCGACCTGATCGGATACGTCTTCCCAGTGTTCCATGTCTTTGGAGCGAATGGCCCCGTACTTATGTTCGGTATACTTGTCGAAATACACGTACACGTAATCACCGATTTGCACCGCCGTCGGGCCTTCCGCCCAGTACTGGCCCGTAATCGGAGCCGAAACTTCGGTTGGGTACGGCCCGACGGCGTTACGCGATTTAGTGATGCGGATATTCTTCTCGGCGGGTTTCGGGTTTTCGTTTTTCAGGAACATGTAATACCACTTGCCTTTCTTTAAAAGCGTGGCATCAATGACGCTAAAAGTCGGATTGAAGAAAAGCTTCGTATCACTGAACGTTTTGAAATCGCGGGTGGTGACGTAGTAAATCCGGTGGTTGAGGCCCTTTTCCCGTTCCGACTCGGCCACATCCGAATGCCGCCCGGGGATGGTCGTGGCCCAGTAGATGATAAACTGCTTGGCCTGATCGTCGTAGAATACTTCTGGAGCCCAGCTGTTCTTGGCCGTAGGTTCGTGCGTCATGACCGGAATGGCCTGTTGAGCGGACCAGTTTTTTAAATCTTTTGAGGAGGCATAACCGATGATCTGGTCATTCCAGCCGGAGGTCCAGACCATGTGAAAGGTTTGGTCCGGCCCCTGAATGACGCAGGGATCCCGCATGAGTTTATCTTTTCCGACTTCGGGCGTCAGGTACGAGGCTCCGTTACGGAGCGATTTCCAGTGCAGGCCATCGGTACTACTGGCCCAGTGTAGGCCATCCTGACCATTGTCGGTAAAGTAAGCAAAGAGATACGACTGAGCCTGAACCGTTAGACAGAACAGCCAGAAACCGCAACTAAGAAGGGTACGCATAGATGGATTAGAAAACGTTGAATAAGAGAATGCCTCTGTTAAAGGGGACGGAAGTTTACGCAGAAATCCCTATTTTTCCGTACCTAAGGTATTGGTATGATTTCATTAGAGAGTCAGCGTATCCTCTGATTGTCTGGCGGGCTGGGTTCATAAAGGCTAAAAAGAATCGCATACGAGCCCTCTGCCGGAAGTCAGCACTGCGAACCCTGCTTGATTCCATCAACCATGAGTACCCCGAGTCAACCGAAACAAAATCTTCTTAAAAAAATCACCCATCAGGACGTCGAAAGTGCGGCTCTGCCCACCCTTGGCGTATTTGTGGGTTTAATGCTCGCCCAGATTCCGTTTTTCGGTCCTTTTGCCGGATTCATCGTCATGGTGATGCAGTGTCTGATGAATGTGCGTCCGAAGGGTACCTATAAAGAACGCTTACAGATTTTGAGCTACGTGCTGCTGATTCTTTTGGGAACAACCCTCTGGGGGATCATTGGTACATACCATTGGGTGAATGTCGTGCTGGGGGTTATTCTGCTGTCGGTGGCCCTGAGCTACTGGCGGCATTTTTTCCCGGACGACTGGCGAAGCATCAATGCCCCCGCCGCGGCTCTGTACTTCTTTTCACTAGCCGTCAAAGCCGACGAAATAGCCATAGCGGCCGTGTTGATCAGCGGGGTACTCGCGATTCTGTTGCAGGCCCTGATGTGGCGGGTGTGGCCTGCGGCCTTTGAAACCCGATCGCCACTGATGCGGCTGCGTAGTCGCCGGGCTCGCAAGCGTACGCATAAGCTGGATCTGTCGGTGGCTTCACTGAAACCGGATTTGTGGCGGTACACGTTCCGGTTATCCTTTCTACTGGTGCTGAGCGTTTGGCTCATTAGTTATACGCGTTCCTTTCACGCGTACTGGATTCCCCTAACGATTGTCATTGTCTTGCAGGACAATCACAGCGATACGCTGAAACGGGTGGGGGGACGAATCCTGGGAACCTTCATTGGAAGCATCATCGGGAGTTTTATTCTGGTGCTGCATCCCGAACCTGTTCTGGGTATGCCCTTACTGATTCTATGCATGTTTACGTTCCTGTTGATCGTCAAACACAACTATCCGGTCGCCTGTATTTTCCTGACGATTTATATCATCCTGCTGATTGGTCAGCAAACCACGCATTCGTTTACCGTGGCCATTGAACGCAGTTTATTTACGCTGGTGGGTGGTTTTCTGGTGTTCATTAGTTCGTTTATCCTGTTCTGGAATCGAAAACAGATGCAATCTTCCTGAAGAAAGCCTTCTGTCTACTGAACTTTAGGATAGACAACCGCCGTTACGGTATCTTTGTGAAAAGAATCAATGATGACTATGCCCCAAGTGCTTACCCCTGCTACGACACTACCCGTAATGGAATCCTTTTACACGCTGCAGGGCGAAGGCTTTCATGCGGGAAAAGCCGCTTATTTTATTCGTCTGGGCGGTTGTGAAGTGGGTTGCCACTGGTGTGATGTGAAAGAAAGTTGGGATGCCAGCCTGCATCCTTCCTTTGGTATTGACTTCATTGTGGCGGGTGCCCTTCAGTACCCCGGACGGATGGCCGTGATTACCGGCGGTGAACCGCTCATGCATGACTTGACGGACTTGACCGCTGCTCTCCAAATCGCCGGATTCCAGACCAATATCGAAACCTCCGGCGTGTATGCCGTGACGGGTTCCTGGGACTGGATCTGTTTTTCTCCGAAAAAATTCAAGGAACCGCATTCCGATATTTACGAGCGGGCTGACGAGCTAAAAGTAATTATCTATAACAAATCGGATTTTGAATTTGCCGAGGAACATGCTTCCCGTCTCCAAACGGATGCTCAGCTACTGCTGCAACCCGAATGGAGCAAACGTGACGTAATGCTGCCCCAAATCATTGACTACGTCAAAGACAATCCGAAGTGGCGGGTTTCGTTACAAACGCATAAGTACATGAATATTCCGTAATCCATGAACGCCATCCATCGAAGTCAGGAGTCCAGCCGGACCAGTATTCCCCAGGAAACGAAACGCATGCTACGTCGAGTAAGTCTCTTGCTCGGCCTGTTGCAGGGGTTATGGCTGATGACTCCGGAACTTCAGGCCCAGGATCGGCGGGCTCAGGACGCGTACGAAAAAGGACAGAAAGCACTGGCTAACCGGGATTTACCCGGTGCCCGAAAAGAATTTCAGCGAGCTGTGGAACGCGACGAATCCTACGGGGAGGCGTACTTCCGGCTCGCTCAACTAGCCGAATACGACCGAAACCTGGATCAGGCGGCCGTACAGTACGAAAAAGCCATTACGCTCAAACCCGAATCGCCGGAAGTACAGCCGGCGTATCTCTGGCTGGGCAGTCATTATTTGCGTCGGGGGCAGTATACGCAGGCTGCTCCCTTGCTTCAAAAGTACATTACGGGTCAGCAAGCCCTGACGAAACCGACAAACGCCCAGAAAATTGCGTTGAAGCGGGCTACCCGCATGCTGGAGGTATGCCGGTTTTCGGAAGAAGCCATCAAACGTCCGTTGACGGTTCAGGTCAAACGCCTGCCCGATGCGGTCAACCGTTTCGAGTCGCAGTATTTTCCCGTCCTGACGGCGGATCGGCAAACGCTGTTTTTTACCGGCATTGAACAGGAAAACGGCGACGAAAACCTGTACACCTCCGTGTACACGGAAGAGGCCGGCTGGACGAAACCCCGCCTTCTACCCGGAGCCATCAATACGACGGAGAACGAAGGTACTTCCAGTATTTCTGCGGATGGGCGTACGCTGGTTTTTACGGTGTGTCAAAGCCGCTTACGCCACGGATTTGGGAACTGTGATTTGTACATCAGCTACCGAAACGGGCAGGAGTGGAGCGAACCCGAAAACTTGGGACCGGAAATCAATTCCGGAGCCTGGGAATCGCAACCTACGCTTTCACCCGACGGCAGGGTCTTATTCTTCGTCTCGGATCGTCCGGGCGGTGTTGGTAAACGCGACATCTGGATGAGCCGCAAGGATTCACTGGGTCGCTGGTTACCCTGCGTTAATGCCGGGGCGGTCATCAATACCACCGAAGATGAGGTTTCTCCTTTTCTGCACGCCAACGGCCGTAGTCTCTTCTTTGCTTCCGACGGGTATACGGGCCTCGGTGGCTTTGATCTATGGCTGAGCGAATTTGACGGAACGCGTTTCTCGAAACCCGAAAATTTAGGTTATCCCATTAATACCCACGAAGATCAGGTCGCTCTGTACATCACGGCCGATGGCCGCAAAGGCTATTATTCCCAGGAAGAACGAATTCGGGCCGATCGTCATCAATCGCGACTTTGGGAGCTGGATGTGCCGGAAGCACTGGCTTCCCGTTTCAAACGAGCCAATGTACTGAAGGGTACTATTGTAGATGCTGCCAATCAAAAACCGCTGGCGGCTAATCTGGAAGTCATCAATCTGAAAACCAATGCTACCGAAGCCCTGCTACGGAGCGATGCCAAAACGGGCGAATATGCGGTAGTATTGACGGATGGCAATGAATACGCCGTTTTTGTCAATCGTCCGGGGTATCTCTACAAAAGTTTGTCTTTCGATTTTTCGGGGAAAAGTACGGACAAGGTCCTGAACATGGCTCTGGAAAGCATCCGAAAGGATCAGCATGAAGTACTAAAAAATGTTTTCTTCGAATCCGGTCGTTGGGATTTGCAGGAAAAGTCGCAGGCGGAACTGGAAAAACTGGTCCGGTTGCTCAAAGAAAATCCTTCCGTATCCGTCGAAATCTCGGGCCATACGGATGACGTAGGCGAAGACAAAAACAATTTGGAACTCTCCCTCAAGCGAGCCCGCTCTGTGATGGAATATCTGGCCGCTCACGGGATTACGGCCACCCGGGTCAAGGCCGTTGGGCTGGGAGAGACCCGACCCGTAGTGCCGAATACCAGCGAGGAAAATCGGGCTCAGAACCGGCGGATTGAAGTTAAGATTCTCTAGAGAATGCCCGGAGCGGAAAGATTGTTGGAAGCAGGAAAACCTTTTTTCAGGGAAAATATGTTACCCCTGCGAGCCCAATCCTGAAAACCGACAACCTTGATTTTCAGCAAGTCTTAAAAAAATCTTGCCTTTCCGGCTCGAATTGGCAATTTTTGTGAAAGCAACCGAGTTGCAACTAAGGTATTACTCCCATCATTTTATGTCAGCTGAACATATTCATTGCTTAATCATTGGTTCAGGCCCTGCTGGCTACACAGCCGCTATCTACGCTTCACGGGCAGGTCTTCAGCCAGTTTTATATACGGGTGCTCAACCGGGCGGTCAATTAACGACGACAACCGAAGTGGATAACTTTCCGGGCTATCCCGAAGGCGTAACCGGACCCGAAATGATGCAGGACCTGGAAAAACAGGCTCGTCGTTTTGGAACGGAAATTCGCTATGGTTTAGCCACGAAGGTAGATTTTTCGGATACAGCCAGTAAAAAAGTCTGGATAGACGATACGCACGAAATCTGTGCCGATGCTGTCATTATTTCCACGGGAGCTTCGGCCAAATGGCTGGGTCTGCCGGGTGAAGACATCTACAATGGTCGCGGGGTATCGGCCTGTGCCGTATGTGATGGTTTCTTCTACCGAGGTCAGGACGTTGTGGTTGTAGGCGGTGGCGATACCGCTGTGGAAGAGGCAAGCTATCTGGCTAAATTATGCAAGAAAGTGTACCTGCTGGTTCGCCGGGATGAGTTACGGGCCTCGCAAATCATGCAGAACCGGGTAAAGACTATTGCTAACATCGAAATTCTCTGGAATACCGAAACCGAAGAATTGTTAGGTGACGAAACGGGTCTTACCGGTGCCCGTGTGAAAAACATTGTAACGGGTGAAGTACAGGATTTATGCGTGACGGGCTTCTTCGTAGCCATCGGTCATAAACCCAATACCGATATTTTCAAAGATTTCATCGACATGGATACTACGGGTTACATCAAAACCGTTCCCGGTAGTAGCCGTACCAACGTAGCGGGTGTATTTGCCTGTGGCGATGCCCAGGACAATGTGTACCGCCAGGCCATTACCGCCGCTGGTACGGGCTGTATGGCCGCTCTGGACGCCGAACGCTGGCTGGCTGAAGTTGAAACGGCCGTAGCGGTAGGTTCAGCAGCCCTTTAAAATTAATCTTACGTAACTCCAGCTGCCTTTGGGTAGCATTAGCGGGGCTTTCGGAGCCAAGAACTCTCCTGAAAAGCTCCGCTTCTTTTGGAGATCGACATACGAAGCCGTCAGAGACGCCCTGATGGCTTCCCTTTAGGCGTACCTAAACACATGATGAAACTAGTAACCGCTCTTTTCTTTTGTGGCATTTGTGTTTTTGCATCGACAGAAAGCGTTGCCCAACGAGAAAAAGGACTGTTTAAAAAAGCTCCCAGCATCAAGCCCAAGACGGATAGCAAGAAAACCGGTAACGAGTTTGAGCTTCCGCAGCAAACCACATCGAACTTACGTTTTTCGGAACAACTCGAACCTAAAAAGCCCGTTAATCCGGTGGTCAGCAACATGGACACCACACGGATCGACGATAAGACCGAGAAAATTCCTACGGAAACGGAAGATCAGGTTTACGATGATTCTGCGGGCGTATGGGTGACTACTCACCGCTACTTCTCCATCTGGGATCCCAACACGATTGATCCCTACAATATCAACCCACTTGATTTCGACGAGCCCGTTGAGCTTCAGTTGTATGACGATGCCAGGGGGCAATTCTGGGCGGCACCGCTGACGAAAGGGATTCTGACTTCGCAGTTTGGTCGTCGCTGGGGACGCTGGCACACCGGAGCAGACCTGGATCTGGATACGGGTGATGATGTATTTGCCGCTTTTGATGGACAGGTACGGGTTGTCAATTTTGACGGCGGTGGTTACGGTCGCTATGTTGTTATTCGGCATTATAACGGTTTAGAAACGTTATATGGTCACTTATCTTCCCAGTTAGTACAATCAGGCCAATTTGTAAAAGCGGGTGAAAAGATTGGACTAGGGGGCAGCACAGGCCGGAGTACCGGACCGCACCTCCACTACGAATTACGATACGAAGGGAATCCTTTTAATCCCTTGGAGGTTTATAAATTTCCGGAAACGTAATTAAGTCCGACCGGTACCTGCTGACTTCTAAAGCGTGGGATTATCTGCGAGGCGGTGGAAATCGGGTTCAGTACGAGTACAACACCGGTGAGAAATCCAAACAGCACCGTCAGATTCGCTGGTACCGCGTACGTAAAGGCGATACGCTGTATGACATTGCTCACCGCTCAGGCGTTTCCGTATCCCAGTTGAAACGACTGAATGGATTACGGAATAGCAACCTGAGCATTGGTAAGAAATTACGGGTTAAGTAAGCCCATTGGTTTTCGCCAGCAACCGCAGGCACGCGTGCCTGCGGTTTTTTAGTATTTCCCCCTTCCGGATAGTTGAATTTATGAATTATGGTAGCATTCGCGGCTCCGGGGCCGCCTGTTGAGAGGTTCAGATGTTTTTTCAAAATACAATCAAAAGCGTTCTTTTTTTCTTGTGTTGGACTGCTGCATTGACGGTTTCCGCCCAGGAAAAGGGAGTTTTCAAAAAAACTCCATCTATTAAAGCTAAAGTTAACCCTTCCGTTTCCAGCCTTCCCGCCCGAATGGAACCCGTTCCCCTGCTTCATTCGCAACAACCCTTTGAACCTCAGAAAGTACTAAACCCGCTGGTTAGGAGTGCGGTCGATACCATGGTGGCCGCTCAATTACAGAATGATCAGTTAGTGGTGGAGACGATTCAGGAAATTCGGCCGCATGATTCGGAAAGCTGGGCGAAGGTCAGTGAGCGGTATCGCGTGTGGGATGAACACCACGTCAATCCGTACGGGTACGATATTCGGAACTTTGATGCCGCTATTTCCATTCAGTTGTATGACTCCACTCGTCAGCAGTATTGGTCAGCTCCCATGGAAACGGGTCGACCCACATCGGCCTTCGGTTGGAGACGAATTCGCTGGCATAAGGGCATTGACCTGAACCTGCAAACCGGGGACCCCGTAAAACGGCCTTCGACGGCCAGGTACGGGTAGTAAGTTACGATAGTAGGGGATTTGGTCGCTATGTAGTAGTACGGCATTATAACGGTTTAGAGACCGTGTATGGCCATTTATCCAGGCAGCTGGTTCAGCCCAAACAACTCGTAAAGGCAGGAGAGATTATTGGTTTAGGAGGCAATACCGGGCGGAGTACAGGTTCCCATTTGCACTTTGAGCTACGGTACGAAGGCCATCCGTTTAATCCGCTGGAAATCTTTGCGTTTCCAGAAAACATCATTCGCTTCAATCAGTATATTCTGACGCCCCGGGTATTTGCTTACGTCACGGGTCGTAAGTTTGATGAAGTGCAGGCGGAAGGCGATAACGAAGAGGAAGAAGTGGAATATCGGGAAACGGATTGGTATACCGTGCGAAAAGGGGATACACTGGACGAAATCTCCCGACGTTCAGGCATCACCATTGCTCGCATTAAAGAATTAAATGGATTACGAACGACCCGACTGCAAATCGGGCAAAAATTGCGTATACGCTGATGAAATTAGATCTATTGGTGCTGGCCGCTCACCCCGACGACGCAGAAATGTCCTGCGGCGGTTTGATGGCTATGGAAGTGGCTAATGGCAAAAAGGTAGGGATTGTCGATTTCACCCAGGGAGAACTCGGTACGCGGGGAACCCCTGAAATTCGATTGCAAGAAGCAGCCGATGCGGCTAGAATGCTGGGCCTTTCGGCTCGTGAGAACCTGGGATTTCGGGATGGCTTTTTCGTCAATGACGAGGCTCATCAGTTGAAAGTCGTGGAAGTCATTCGCCGATATCAACCCGAAATTTTGATTGCAAATGCCATCGATGATCGGCATCCCGACCATGGAAAAGCGGCAGCTGTGGCCGAAACCGCTCATTTCCTGAGTGGTCTGCGTCGCATCGAAACGTTCGAACCGGATGGTACGCCCCAGGCTCCGTGGCGAGCGAGACAGGTTTTTCACTATATCCAGGATCGGTATATTAAGCCAGATGTCGTCGTCGATATTTCGGATTACTGGCAACAGAAAGTAGAGAGTATTAAGGCCTATCGCAGCCAATTCTTCAATCCAGACAGCGACGAACCGTCTTCGTATATCTCCAGCAAAGAATTTATGGATTTTCTGGTGGCCCGCTGGCGAGAGCTGGGACATCAGATTGGCGTAGAATTTGGGGAAGGGTATACTAATTACCGCCAGATCGGTGCAAAAAATCTGTCCTCGCTGATTTAAGCGTAGAAGTTAATAAGACTTCATAGACGCCGGTGGTTTACAGAGATCATACTGTAAGCCACCGGCGTTTTGACTGTATGGATCAGAAGTAAAGCTAACCATTAATGTTGTATGTAACATTATAACGCTATTGAAACGTTAAAAAGCATTCTAAAGTTGAATAAAATGCTTTTGAAAGACTAAGTGAGCAGGACCGAGGTCATGGTCAGTGAGCCGCCAACGACTTTGTCATTGAAAAAATGGACCTCATCGGCTGATGTTTGCAGCCCAAGGGTGTACAGTAGGGGATAGTAATGGTCCGGCGTTGGGATGGCTAGCTGAGCAGCCGCTCCTAGCTTTTCGTACTGAATTAGCACTTCATGATTGCCGGAAGTAATGTGTTTTTTAAACGCTTCATTCATGGCAATGGACCAATCGTAGCCGTATTCGGGTTTATTAAGGTGTTCCCAGGCAACCATTCGCAGGTTGTGCACCATATTACCGCTACCCAAAATCAAAACCCCCTTTTTACGTAAGGCAGCTAATTCCTTAGCTAAGGCGTAGTGATAACTAGCGGGCTGATTATAATCGATGCTGAGTTGCAGTACCGGAATGTCGGCGTCGGGATACATGTGACGAACGACGGTCCAGGAACCATGATCCAGGCCCCAGTCGTGATCCAATCCTACGTGGGTACTCGTGATGAGACGCTGGGTTTCCAGGGCTATGGGTAAGCTGCCCGGAGCAGGATACTGCACGTCAAAAAGCTCCTGGGGGAAGCCTCTGAAATCATGAATGGTCGGCGGGGCTTCCATAGCCGTCACGTGTGTACCCCGCGTAAGCCAGTGAGCCGAAATAACCAGTACGGCCGTCGGGTGGGGCAATTGCTGGCCCAGTTCCCGCCAGCTTTGGCTGAACAGATTGTGTTCTATACCATTCATCGGTGACCCATGTCCTATGAACAGTACGGGCATGGATTGAGTGGATGAATAAGAATCCGTTAGATTTTTAAGAGCGTGTAAATCCATATCGGTTAGGAGTATAGGGGTTAAATGTAATGTAATGGCCTGACGTTAAGGTCATTAATAAATAATTACTGAGAGGCAAATCATATGTTTTTACAATATATGTATAAACATATAAAAATAGTAAAAAATTCCCAAAAGCTTATGATTAGCTTTGATGCTCCTTCACAACGTTAACCTATGCTCCGGTAGTGGGACTATGAAAATTGGTATCGAGGCCCAACGCTTATTTGACCCCCAAAAGCACGGTTCTGACTTTGTAGCCCTGGATTTAATTCACGCGTTACAAAAGATCGACCGGCGTAATGAGTACTTTATTTTTGCCCGGCCCGATGCCGACCGGGATTGCTTGGCCGAGGCTCCCAACTTCCACGTGGTAGAAATCCCCGGGTATAACTATCTGCATTGGGAGCAAGTACAATTGCCGCGTTACATGCGTCGGTTTCAGATTCACGTCCTGCACAGTACGGCCAATACCGCTCCCGTACGTAGGGAGGTACCACTTATTCTCAATCTGCACCATATTAATTTCATGGAAGATCGTCGAAAGACGGAAACCCGCTTTCAGCAGTTGAGTAATCGCTACCGGCGATGGATTGTGCCGCGGGTAGTCGATCAGGCCGAACGTGTCATAACGGTGTCGGAAGACGAGAAACAGCGGATTTTGCAGAAATTTCCTAAAGTAAAGGCTGAGTGCATACAGGTGGTGTACAACGGCGTAAATGAAACCTTTCAAACGGTAGTACCCGAACGACAGCAGTACGTCCAAACCCGCTATCGCTTACCCCAATCGTACGTATTAGGATTAGGAAGTACGGATCCTAAAAAAAATCTGACGGGTTTAATAGATGCCTTTTCACAACTAGCAGAAGCATTTCCAGAGGTATCGCTTGTATTATTGGATACCCCAGAATCCTTACTTAATGCCGCTTTAGGTTTACACGTTCGATTGCGTTCACGAATACTAGCACTCGAAAACGTAGCTCATGAGGATGTACCAGCCCTGTATCAATTAGCCTCCGTGATGGTCTATCCGTCGTTACGAGAAAGTTTTAGTGCCCCCGCTTTGGAAGCTCTGGCGGCAGGTGTCCCCTTGGTATGTTCTGATTTGCCTTCGTTACGGGAAGTAGTGGGATCGGCGGCTCGATACATTCAGCCACAGGCTCCTGACTCCATTGCTCAGGCATTAACCGCATTGTTATCCGACGAAAAGCTTCGCCATCAGCTAGTTGAGGATGGAAAAAAGCCGTGCATCCTTTTACCTGGGAACGCACGGCTCGTCAAATGATCCAGATTTATGAATCATTTAAGTAAGTTGAACTTAAGGAGCTAAGCGTTCGATTGCCCAGCGTTCGTCTTCCGTCCATTCGTACTGAATGCGGTCGTGGAGGCGGGAAGCCCGGCCCTGCCAGAATTCCAGCCGGCGGGGTAAAAGTCGGTAACCGCCCCAATGCGGGGGACGAGGAATGGGCTGGTTGGCAAAGCGATCCATCATTTCTTGTTCGCGAGCTTCCAGGATTGCCCGACTATCAATGATATTACTTTGCGGCGAAGCCCAGGCTCCAATCTGACTGCCTCGGGGACGAACCGCAAAATAAGCGTCTGATTCTTCAGGGGAGACTTTCTCAACGATCCCTTCCACGCGTACCTGCCGTTCGAGTTCAACCCAGAAAAACGTGAGGGCCGCCCGGGCAGAAGAGGCCAGTTCCTGACCTTTTTTGCTTTCGTAATTGGTATACCAGACAAAGCCTCGTTCGTCTACGGTTTTCAGCAACACGATACGGCCCGAGGGCTGACCATCCGCTGCAACCGTGGCCAGATGCATGGCGTTAGGTTCGGGAAGCTGTGAAGAAGCGGCTTCGGTAAACCACTGACGGAACTGTTCGAGGGGATTAGCGTGTACCGTATTCTGGTCCAGAATACCCCTGGTATAGTTTTCTCGAAGAGCAGATAAGTCCAGCAGGGATGAAGCCATTGGTTTAAATCGTTGGTAAGACGGGCAAAACAAATGCTTAATCCATAGAATTGAGCGGGGTTTCCCTGATTTTTATCAAAAAAAATGTTTCAAAACCTGCGGAATCGACGAAGCGACGCAGGCACTGGAGAAATTATTCTATTTTTGCCATTCCAATCAATGGGTAAAGGATTTCAATAATGATTGACGACAACCAACTGACCCCTGAAGAGCAACCTACGGAAATGAATGCACCGCAAGGCCAATCTGCAGAGGAAACGACGCAACCCGCGGGTACGAGCGAACAACCCACTACTGAAGCACCGACGGAAGAAACCCAGGACGTTCCTGATTTTGGCGTTGAGGCTTCAGCTTCTGACGTACCTGCCTCTGAAAGCGTGATTCCCGATTTGGATTCTACGCCGGAAGTAGTAGCCGAGGCGGCTCCCGAGGTTGCGGAACCTTCTACGCCTACGTACGGTACGAACGAATCTGAAATCGTAGAAACGCCCGACGAACGCCCCGATGACACTACGGAAGAATCGGAAGAAATGCTTGAAACCCAAACCGACTACACGCATTGGTCGAAGCAGGACCTGGTAAATCTGGTGGAAACGACCCTGACGGCCGTGAAAGCTGGCACGGCCGACCTCAAGGTGACCGACGCCATGTTGCGGGAAATCCGTCCGGTATTCGATCATTTCAAGGTGACCGAACGGCAGGAAGCACTTCAGCGATTCATCGAAGAAGGAGGTGAGGAGGAAGGCTTTGCTTATAAAGCGGATGACTTAACGCAAAAGTTTGATCAGCTCTATGGTCAGATTCGTAGCGAACGTTCGCGTCAGTATCAGCAGGCCGAGAAAGCCCGTGAAGATAATTTTGCCAAGAAAACCGAGTTGCTCAACAAGCTGCGGGATCTGGTTGAAAATGAAGAAAAAAGCGGAGCAGGGGAGAAAAGCTGGGAAACCTTCAAACAGATTCAAACGGACTGGAAAGGTGCCGGCAACATTGCCTCGGCTCATAACAATACACTCTGGCAAACCTACCACGCTCTGGTAGACCGGTATTTTAATAATCGGAATATCTACTTTGAGCTGAAGGAACTGGATCGCAAGCGAAATATGCAATCCAAAATCGAGCTGATTGAACGTGTAGAAAAAACCGTCGCTTCCGTACAGGGTGGTGAGGAAGTTTCCGGTAAGATGCTCGACGAAGCTAACGAACAGTTCGAGGAGTTCAAGCACATCGGTCCCGCACCTAAGGAAGTAAACGAAGAACTCTGGCGTCGTTTCAAGGCGGCTCTGGATGTTTTATACGGTAAGAAACGCGAGCAAAACGAAACGAACAAAGTACAGGCCGAAGAAATCTATAAGCTCAAGCAGGAAATTGCTTCTCTGGCCGAAACCTTTACCAGTTTCCATTCCAATTCGATTAACGAATGGAATGATAAAACGAAAGCATTGCTAGCCGTTCAGGATCAGTGGAATGCGGTTAAAGGGCCAATGCCACGGGACAAAGGACGGGAGATGAGCCAGAAATTCTGGGCTGATATTAAAACATTCTTCCGTAACAAAGGCGAATTCTTCCGTCAGCTCGAAGCTAAACGCGATGAAAACCTGCGGCAGAAAACGGCTTTGTGCGAACAGGCAGAAGGACTGCTCGAAAGCGGAGACGATTCGGCTGAAGCTACGAATACGATCATTGAGTTACAGCGTCGCTGGAAGTCCATTGGTCATGTACCCGAAAAAATGCGGGACAAAATTTTCGACCGCTTCAAAAAAGCCTGTGATGCCTTCTTCGAGCGGAAGCGTAACAAAAACGCCGGTATCGAAAAAGAATACGAATCGAACCTGGAGCAGAAAAAAGCTCTTTGCGAGGAAATTGAAACGCAGGCCAAATCCGGTGAAACCGATCTGGAAAAGCTCAACGCGTTTAAAGCTCGCTGGGCCGCGATTGGGTTTGTGCCTCGTAAAGAGATGCAGAACATTCAGCAACGGTACATCAAAGCTGTAAATAGTTACGTAGCAGCAATGGGTAAACTGAGTGCTCACGAAAAAGAACAACTCGTGCTGGAAAGCGAAGTTGAGCTCATCAAGCAGGACCGCGGTCGGGGTGGCTTGGGTGATTTACGCGGACGGGAAAACGATATTCGCCGTAAAATCCGTACGCTGGAAGACGAAATCGCCCAGATGGAAAATAACCTGGCCTTTTTTGCCAACTCTAAAAATGCCGATAAGATCAAACTAGATTTTGAAAAACGGATTGATCGTTCGCGTAAGGATCTCGAACAACTCCAGCATCAGTTGCGGGTCGTTCGCGAAGCCGAAGACTAGTAAAACAAAAAAAGCCTCACCGATACGTGAGGCTTTTTTTTGTGAAAAGATCTTTGGAGATCAGCTACTTACAAAACAGCTCAAAAAAATATAGCTGCAAGGTTGACAAGGGTTGAAAATTGCTTTAGTTTTGCGGCACGTTTGAAGGAAAACAACACCGACAAACAAACTAAAGAGGCCTCCTTAGCTCAGCTGGTAGAGCAACTGACTTGTAATCAGTAGGTCATTGGTTCGATCCCGATAGGGGGCTCTTTTAAAGGTTACGTTGCGAAACGTAACCTTTTTTTGTTGTCTGTGGTATCAGTGATGGTGGGTATCCAGGCAGGGATCGTCCGGGCTTTCCGTTTCGAGCGTAGCATGTTGGATGGACAGGTGTTCCAGCGAATGCCGCAGCTCCTGTTTGACCTGGTACAGTTCAGTACCGCTCAGTTCGGTAGCTACAACCACGTGGGCCGTCAAGGCGTTTTCGGTCGTACTCATGGCCCAGATGTGTAGGTGGTGGACATCGAGAACCGCGGGGTTTTTTAACATTTGGTTTCGAATGGTTTCGGGGTTCACGTTAGTAGGCACCCCATCCAGCGACAACACCAGGCTATCCCGTAAGAGAGACCAGGTACTCGCTACGACCACCACGGCTACGACCAGACCAAGCACCGGATCCAGCCAGTACCAGCCCAGTCGGGGCATCAGTACCCCCGCGACGACTACAACGGCTGAAACCAGTGCATCAGCCATCAGGTGTAAATAAGCTCCCTTCACATTCAGATCGTGGTCTTTCTGGCGAAAAAATAACAGAGCCGTTAGCGTATTGATCACAATGCCAACTCCGGCGACCAGAGCAATCGTATCCCCGGGTACGGGTTGGGGACTGGAAAAACGCTGAATGGCTTCGTAGCCAATACCGCCCATTACTACGAGCAGGAGCACGGCATTTCCCAGTGATACCAGAATGGTACTCTTCTGAAAGCCGTACGTAAACCGGGACGTCGGCTGGGCCTTGGCTAGCCGAAAGGCCAGCATCGCCAGTAACAGACTCGCTACGTCGCTTAAGTTGTGACCTGCATCCGTGAGCAGGGCCAATGAATCGGTATACAAACCTGCCAGGACTTCCACCAGTACAAAGGCGGTATTGAGTCCAATACCCCAGATGAACGCCCGGTTGATTTCCGTGGGGGCGTGACTATGGCTATGGTCGTGCGTATGAGCCATTCGAAAGCTGTTTAGGGAAGTTACGTATAATCTTTTTATTACTTTGCCGTAAAAGTAGGAGCGGGAATCGTGCAACAGGGAATCAAAAAGGGGGATTTGCGAAGAAAGTCCCGTTTGGTATACGTCTGCCTTTTCTTTGCTCGTTGCTAGGATTATAACTTGTACTGTATGAAATCGTATGTTAGCTGGGTCTTGCTCATCGGACTCATGGGACTACTCAGTTCGTGCTGGGCACCCAAGTGTCCCATGAAAAGTTGTCACGTAAAAATGGAGCACCGCCACGAAGGAAGGATTTACCGGGGTAGTTCCATCTTCGCTTCGCCGACGCACAGCTTTGGGTGGAAGTTGAAAAACGCCCGGGGCGAAGCTGAAGAAAAATCACTGTACCGGGAGAATAAAGATCCTAAAACCAAGAAGAAGTTTAAAAAACTACTTCCCTGGGAAAAAGTATAAGCGGCAATAGAAGGCCCGTGAGCGTGGAAAAAAGGCCGAATCAGGCCCTTTGTTTTACCGTTGGTGTATTCTTTAAAAAATACAAATAATAACGTCTCAGCGGGCCTGATTTGTTGGGTAAATCTTTGAAAAAACGGCAAAAAATCAGTATTTTTGGTACTTCTTACATAGAATCCCTCATTTGATCGGGAAATTCTGCAATTGATTTAAAATGGCTGAAACTACAGAAGACCATCTGCCCGAAAACAGTAACTCAGGTAACATTATTCCCATTAACATCGAGGACGAAATGCGGGGAGCCTACATCGATTATTCGATGTCGGTTATCGTATCGCGTGCCTTGCCCGACGTGCGGGACGGCTTGAAGCCCGTACACCGCCGCGTGCTTTTTGGGATGGACGAGTTGGGCGTTAATTACAATCGAGCACATAAGAAATCAGCCCGTATTGTTGGAGAAGTTTTAGGCAAATACCACCCGCACGGGGATTCATCGGTCTACGATACCATGGTACGTATGGCCCAGGACTGGTCCTTGCGATATCCGTTGGTGGACGGCCAGGGTAACTTTGGTTCGATTGACGGCGATTCACCGGCGGCTATGCGTTATACGGAAGCCCGTCTGAAACGGATCGCCGAAGAAATGCTAGCCGATTTGGGTAAAGAAACGGTTGACTTTCAGAACAACTTCGATGATTCGTTGCAGGAACCTACGGTAATGCCCGCTAAAATCCCGAACCTGTTACTGAATGGTTCAGCCGGGATTGCGGTCGGTATGGCTACGAACATGGCTCCGCACAACCTGACGGAAGTAGTGGATGGGATTGCTGCCTACGTCGATAATCCGGAGATTACCATTGCCGAACTGATGCACCACATCAAAGGCCCCGATTTTCCAACGGGTGGTACCATCTACGGTTTAAGTGGAATCAAGAATGCCTTTGAAACGGGCCGGGGACGTATCGTCATTCGGGCCAATGCTACGTTCGAGCAAACCAAGACGGGTAAAGATCAGATCGTGGTGACGGATATGCCGTACCAGGTCAATAAAGCCGTTCTTCAGGAAAAAATTGCCGAACTGGTTGAAGATAAAAAGCTGGAAGGAATTTCGGCCATTCGCGACGAAAGCTCCAACCGCGAAGGGATTCGTCTGGTGATTGAGCTGAAACGGGATGCCGTACCCAATGTGGTACTGAATAACCTGTACAAGCATACACCCCTGCAAACGGCGTTCAGTGTCAACAACGTGGCTCTGGTGAAGGGTCGTCCGATGACGCTCAACCTGAAAGACATGATTCGACACTACGTCGAACACCGTCTGGATGTAATCGTTCGCCGGACGCGTTACGATCTGAAGGAAGCTCGCAAGCGGGCTCACATTCTGGAAGGTCTGCTGGTTGCTCTGGATCACCTCGATGCCGTTATTGCCCTGATTCGTAGTTCACGCGATCCGGAAGTAGCGAAAGCTGGATTGATGAACGGATCCTTCATGACGACCGCTCAACGCGAGGCGTTCCTGAATAATCCGGATCGTAGTCTGCAGATCGTTGATACCTTCAAAAATGAGGGAGCAAATAACCTCGTTCTGAGTGAAGCACAGGCCCGGGCTATTCTGGATATGCGTCTGCAACGTCTGACGGGTCTGGAACGCGATAAGATTCAGGAAGAATACAACGAGCTGATGCGTTTCATCGCTGATATGGAAGACATCCTGGCTCGCCCCGAACGTCAGTACCAGGTCATCAAAGACGATCTGACCGAGCTACGGGCCCGCTACGGCGATGAACGTCGGACGCAGATCTCGCACGCGGACGACGAACTGTCCATTGAAGACATGATTGCCGATGAAGAAATGCTCATTACCATTTCTTCGCAAGGCTATATCAAGCGTACACCACTGGTGGAGTATCGGACGCAAAGTCGCGGGGGCGTCGGAGCCCGCGGTGTCAAAACCAAGGACGACGATTTCACCGAGCACCTCTTTACGGCGACCATGCACAATTACCTGCTGTTCTTTACCGACACGGGTAAATGCTTCTGGTTACGCGTATTCAACGTTCCCGAAGGAAACAAAGTAGCCAAAGGACGTCCCATTCAGAACTTGCTCAACATTGAAGCGGGTGATAAGATTCGGGCGGTCATCAACGTGAAAACGCTGACGGATCCGGATTACATCAACAATAACTTCATTGTGATGTGTACGGAACAGGGTACGGTGAAGAAAACTTCGCTGGAAGCTTATTCACGGCCCCGTCAGAACGGAATCATCGCCGTGAACATTAACGAGGGTGATCGTCTGCTCGATGTAGCTCTGACTAACGGGAACAACGAAATTATTATCGCCGTTGATGCCGGACGTGCGGTACGCTTCAATGAGGAAAAAGTTCGTCCAATGGGACGTACGGCTACCGGCGTAAAAGGCGTTGAACTGGCCGACGATGAAAAAGTAATTGGCATGGTGTGTGTAGTCGATCCCACTACGGCCCAGCTGCTGGTGGTTTCTGAACAAGGCTACGGCAAACGCTCGGATATCGAAGAGTACCGTCTGACCAACCGGGGAGCCAAGGGCGTAACTACCCTGAAAGTAACCGACAAGACCGGTAAGCTGGTCGCCATCAAGCAAGTAAGTGACCGGGATGATTTGATGATCATAAACCGTTCGGGTCTGGCTATTCGCTTTGCGGTGGCTGATCTCCGGGTCATGGGCCGCAATACGCAGGGCGTCCGCCTGATTAACCTACGCAACGGAGATGAGATTTCGTCGATTACCAAAATCGAAAATGAAGAACTCATCGAAGGGGTAGAGCAGGAGGGGGAACAGCCCACAACGCCGCCTGAAGAAACGATGGAGGCATGATTTTTTGAACCTTGGGGATTAGTCTCCAAGGTTTTTTTATACGGGTATACCCTTGCTCATTTCGGGAAGTGTACACCAAATCTATTCCTGTGTACGTTTTCTTGAAAGCGAGAAAATCCTTTACTTCGCACAGAAAAGCAACTAAACCAAAATTAGTAGTACAATGAATAAACTCATTCTTCCGGCCTTTTTAGGCCTGTTATCAGCAACCGCTTACGGCCAGAACAGTGCATTATCGGCAATGGAAAGCGGTAAGCTCGACAAAGCAAAGGAGGAGATAGATAAAGCGGTTCAGGACCCTAAGTCAGGTGCCAAGCCTAAAACCTGGTTGGTAAAAGGTCAGGTATACGAAGCACTGTCTACGGATAAAAATTTGGCAGGTCTTGATTCGATGTCTTCTCTGGCTGCTTACGAAGCTTACAAAAAAGCAATCGAACTGGATACGAAAGAAGGTAAACAGGGAAGCACGGCGAAAGATGCTCAGAAAGCAATCGTCATGGCTCCTGATGCAAAAGAGAAAGTTCGGTTGTACTATGGTTTGATCGGCCAGGGGAACGCCAAGTACCAGAACAAAAACTTCCCCGATGCTCTGAAGCTGTTGAAAACGGCGATGGAAGTTGATCCGAAGGACAGTACCGCCGCGATGTTCACGGGTATCGTAGCTCAGCAAACGGGTGACAATGCAACGGCGAAAGAAGGTTTCGGAAAGTACCTTGAATTAGGCGGTAAAGATCCGGTGATCTTCTACACGCTGTCAAACATTCACCGTACGGAGAAAAATGACAATGAGGCCATCAAGGTACTCAACCAGGGCATCGCTGCTAATCCGGAGAGCAAGGATTTGAAAAATGAGAAAATCAACATCTATCTGAGTTCCGGACGTACGGATGAAGCGATCAATGACTTGAAATCTCTGGCGGACAAGGATCCCAACAACGTACAAAACGTGGTGAACCTGGCTATTCTGTACGACAATGCCGCACAGACGACGCAGGAGGAACTCAAGAAGTATGCTTCCGAAACCCGTAAAGGTGGTGACGCTGCAAAAGCTGTTAAAACGGCGGAAGCTGACGTGAAACTGTATCAGGATGAAGTAACGCGTTTGTCGGCAGCTCTTAAGAAGAAGCCAACGGATAAAGAATTGAAACGTCAGCTGGGTGAGGTGAAAACAAAATTAACCGATGCTCAGAAGAGTCTGGCGTCAGCTACCCAGGCAAAGACAGTCTCTGATCAGGCTAATGCCGGTAAAGTTGCCGAAGCACAGGGCAAAGTAGCTGAACTGACCAAGAAGCTGGACGAGCAAAAAGGACAGGCGAAAGCAGGTTACGAAAAAGCTTTGCAAATTGAGCCTAACAACTTCGACGCCAATTACAACATGGGCGTGTATTACTTTAACGAAGGTGTGCAGGTGAAGAGCAAAGTCGATGCTATGGATATGGCTTCTTATAATAAAGAAGGTAAGGCTGTAGAAGAAGAAACGGTAGCTAAATTCAAACAAGCGTTACCATACTTCGAAAAAGCCTGGGCTGTGAAGCAGGAAGAAGCGTTAAAAACCAACTTGCTGCAAACGTACAACATCCTGAAGCAATTGGATAAGGGTACGAACTACGACGAGAAAATTGCCGCTCTGCAGTAATTGTTTCAACGCGTACGTTATTAATAAAAAAAGCTCTGCGAAATTCTCGCAGAGCTTTTTTATAAGTCATACTTAAATATGGGAGGTCTAAGAAGCTATAGGGTATATGTTCTTTTTTATTACTTAACATAATATAAATTATGAAACAAATGTAACTAGTTGATAATAAGGGTATGTTGGGCTATTTCATGGAGTTCTATTCGTATAAAAAATAAAGGCTGGTATCGTTCAGAATCCTGACCTAGCGATAAGAAAAAGGTTGAAAAAGGAATCGATCAGAAAGACTGAGTTTTAATGAATGTACCGAGCTGAAGAAATTTACCGCACGACTCCTACGTAGGATTCGAAATGCATCGGCTATTTAACGTAATGATTAAACCGGCTGCGGTATGTGGTTGCTTTCGGAAATAGATTTCATTCAACTATCAGGCGGCTACGCTTAAAGATCGCAGCTGAATCATTTATTGCTGGATCTGTATTCTGTAGACTGGTGATGACATACATCACCAGTCTACAGGTGAAGAGACTTATCCTTCCTGTAAAATGGATTCCAGGTCAGCCGGCGAGTAATTAACGGATTTAAGCGTCTTGTGATCCGATTTACGGTAGACGAGCCATTTACCATTATCTTCATGATAGGCGGCTTCTGTACCGTCTTTGGCCAGGTAGAACGCAACGGTAGCCTGAGCCTCGGCTTCAGTAGAGCAGGCCTTGCTCATGTTGGAGCGGTGTACCTCGTTGAAAAGCTCTACAAACTTCTCTCCCAGACCAAATTCCAGTACCGCTCCCGAAAGCACGTACTGTAAATCACACAAAGCATCGGCTACGCCCACGAGGTCATTCGCCTCTACGGCTTCCCAAAATTCTTTGAGTTCCTCCGCTAATAAGGCGTACCGAAGTTTTGATCTTTGTTCGGAGGGGATCTGTGGATCATCTAGTACTGGAGCATGAAAAGTACGATGAAATTCAGCTACTTGTTGAAGAGAATTAAGTTGATCCATGTTGTATAATAACCTACTTTATGTTTAATAAGCGTTTTATTAAGAGGAAGCAGAGCCTTTATTTACTGATCAAATGTCCTGCTTGATGCATCAAATATACGCTTCCCTCCCGCCCTTTTCCCAGCTTTCCCAGCCCCCAGCTTCTTTAACCTACTCCGTTCCACGGCGTGACGATAGCTAACTTATTAGCTATTAACGAGTTACGATTCACGTGGAACAGTCATTTTTTATCAGAAGTAATGCATTGATAAATAGGCATTTACATAGAGGTTCCTCAATGATCCCTGTATTCTTTTGATAGGCCTTGGAAAGTCTGTTTATACCTTTATCCATTGATTCTAAGCCCAATGGATTGGAACTAGGTATAACTAAATACTAGCGTTTTAATGATTGAAACCCATCAGCCAGTTACGAGTTCCTACTGCATTTCCTTTACATAGGATCGTTCTTGGCCCTTCCAAGGTATGGCTGGTCGTTAATGAGATCAATCCAGCGGGACTACCTAATCAATAAAGGATAATTAGGAAGATCTCATGAGCCCACCGTTCGGGTCTTAGACAGAATGAATGAGCTCGTGTGGGTTATTGCTCGCGTTGGAATTCATCATGAGGCAATCATACCTCAACCCCTTTGGAGGCGTCACTTTATGAAGTTAACTACACACGGAGTCCAATAACCCGTGATCGAAGACCTTCTAGGAAATACAGCGAATAACGAATAAGCTCATCAAGTAGCTGACATCTCAAGTCCGCTCGCTTCGGCACTCAGAATTGTATACTTTAATAAATGAACCTATATTGAATGAATATTCATTTTTAATGAGCATACATTAGTGAATAGTTAAAGAATCCGGATATGCCTACATAATTTCCTGCCAGGTCTGGTCAGAATAAAATACAATCATTTTGACGACATGTTTGGTATCAAAGGCATGATTGTCGTCCACGCGAGAATGAGCTAGATCCGGCTTTCCTACGAATGCATTTCGTTTAGCGGATTCTGGGAGCTTTGCTGCGGCCGGAAATTCAGTAATAAAGGAAGCCGGCGTTTGGGGTATATTTCGTTGCTCCGGCGAATCATCGCAAAGCCATTCATACGTAATTTCAGGATACTGCTTGACAACCTTTCGGGCAATATCCATACTGAGTCGGTTACGCTCAGAAAGAATATGAGAAATACTAGATCGGGGAATTCCGATCGTATCGGCAAATTGAGCAGCGGTTAAATTTTTGGATTCCAGTAGATGAAGGATCTTCTCTTTGTCAGTCATAAGAGTAACAATTGTGACTTATTACTGGATCAAAGGTATTTTACTTTTGTGAATTATCCAAATCACAGTATAAACAGTTGTAAATTTATAAATGTAAATAAGTAGAAACTAATGTAAATTTACTTTTGTGTGTATTTTTACGATTGCAACTAATTGATTATCAATGTAATTTATTATTGTAAATAATATGATTTATAAATGTAACACCATTGTAAGAGAAGTAGCTTAATAAAAAAGGAGGGCATCTACCCTCCTCTATTCATTCATTAGATGTAACGCGATACTTATACCGCTACGTTGTTTTCACGTAGAGCCTGATTTAGGGATGTTTTCAGATCCGTACTTTCTTTACGTTTTCCAATAATGAGTGCACACGGAACCTGGTATTCGCCCGCCGGGAATTGTTTGGTATAGCTACCTGGAATCACGACGGAGTTTTCAGGAACTCTTCCGATGTACTCAACCGGTGATTCGCCTGTAACGTCAATGATTTTCGAGCTACCAGTAATCACTACACCAGCTCCTAATACGGCTTTTTTACCAATATGGGCACCTTCTACTACAATACAACGGGAACCAATGAAAGCCCCGTCTTCAATTATTACAGGTGCTGCCTGGGGTGGTTCGAGTACGCCACCGATGCCAACACCTCCGCTTAAATGCACGTCTTTTCCAATCTGGGCACAGCTACCAACCGTAGCCCAGGTGTCGACCATCGTACCACTATCTACATAGGCACCAATGTTAATATAGGAAGGCATTAAGATAACACCTTTAGAAATGAAAGAACCGTAACGAGCAACGGCAGGCGGTACCACCCGTACACCCAATTGATCGTAGCCAGTTTTCAATTTCATCTTGTCGTGATACTGGAAGATACCTACTTCCTGTACTTCCATAGATTGAAGGGGGAAATATAAGACGATTGCCTTTTTTACCCATTCGTTAACTTGCCACTCTCCATTAGTAAGTGGTTGGGCAACTCGAAGCGTACCCTTATCAACTTGTTCTACGACTTGCTGAATGGCGTCTTTAGCAGAAGCGGTACTTAACAATTGACGATCGTCCCAGATTTGTTCGATCGTAGTTTGCAATTCATTCATGGTGTAAATATATATTTACCGTAAAGGTAAGACGAAAGGTCGAAATGAAGTAACGTCATTTTGTCACTTTGTAAAGTACAATAAAAGGCCATACAATGGTTGAATATTTTATAAAGATCATTATACTTAATCAACAGATTGTTAGAGTATTAAGTAGTATATTAGATTTTCTTATGGATGTTATATAGTGCAATTTAGAATATTATTTTCCTTGGTAAGAAAGGATTTTGATTATCAGTGCAACGTAAGATAATCCTTGAAGATACACGTAATATCGATCAATAAACGAGGATTGAGTCTCGCCTACTCTAATTAATAAAAATATAATACCAGACCAATTCATGCCTGCTGAGTACTAGAGAATGGTTTAAATGAACTTGTGCCCAAAGCAATTTATTTGATAGGCTCAGAAGCTATAGGTAGTAGTGTATAGAGGCTGTTTTTTTATTTTGCCTTATAATAGTATACCTATTCTTCCTTAAATAGATTCCTCATTGGATTATACGGCTAGTTCAAATCAGATAGAATCGTTTCTTCCTTCATTCTAATCTAGAACGTACAAACAACGTCGCTACTTTAGTTAGTATAAAACCAGTCCATTTACTAAAAATGCTAATTACTAAATATCTTATTGCTAAAAATTAGAATATACTAAAAATAGATACTGCTGTTACTAAAATAGGCTCTTTTGTATTACTAAATATTGAAATTCCACCAAATCAATTAATTTCTTTAATATTGCAACGAAAACCATAATCTATTTTCAACATGGCCAAAGTACGTGTCGCAATCAACGGGTTCGGACGCATCGGAAGACTCTCCTTCCGTCGTTTATTGGAAAAAGAAAACGTTGAAATTGTTGCTATCAATGATTTAACAGATAACGCAACCTTAGCTCACCTCCTTAAATACGATTCAGTGCACGGTAAATTCGCCGGAACCGTTGAATCAGATTCAGAGAGCCTCACCGTTAACGGTAACAAAATTCACGCTTACGCTGAACGTGACCCAAAATTACTTCCCTGGGGAGATCTCAATATTGACGTAGTTATCGAATCAACGGGTCGCTTTGTAGATGAAGCAGGTGCTGGTCAGCACCTGACGGCCGGAGCTAAGAAAGTAGTAATTTCTGCTCCTGCCAAAGGAAACGTAAAGACGGTCGTATTGGGTGTTAACGACGATACACTGAACGCGGATGACAAAATCATCTCTAACGCTTCATGTACGACGAACTGCTTGGCCCCGATGGCGAAAGTAATCGACGACACCTTTGGTATCGAAAAAGGTTACATGACTACGGTACACGCGTATACGGCTGATCAGAACCTTCAGGATGCCCCTCACAGCGATTTACGCCGTGCTCGTGCCGCTGCTCTTTCGATCATCCCGACTTCTACAGGTGCTGCCAAAGCAATTGGACTGGTGTTACCTAACCTGAAAGGTAAACTGGATGGTTCTGCACTCCGCGTACCTACTCCTACCGGCTCTGTAACCGATCTTACGCTCGTATTGAAGAAAGAAGCTACAGCTGAAGAAATCAATGCTGCGATGAAAGCTGCTGCTGAAGGCCCCATGAAAGGATACCTGTTCTATGCAACAGATCCTATCGTATCTGCCGATATCGTAGGCGATTCTCACTCTTGTATCTTCGACTCAGAATTAACTTCTAGCCAAGGTACACTCGTGAAAATCGTAGGTTGGTATGATAACGAAGCTGGTTACTCCAGCCGTATTGCTGACCTGGTAGCTAAAATTGGTGCTTAATTACTGATAGCATTCGGTTTTAAATAAAAAAACCTACGTCTTTCGACGTAGGTTTTTTTATTACAATTCATTGAGATCTGCCACCACAAACGTACTTCCGCCCACCACAATTAAATCCCTAACCTCTGCGTGAGTACGAACGTAAGCCAGTGCTTCATTTACATCAGGTATGGTTTCTCCACGTAAACCGTGCTTAGCGGCTAGTTCCTTCAATGCTTCCGCTGGCAAAGCCCGGGGCGTTGAGGCCTGACAGAATACGTATCGGGCCTGCGTTGGATATAAGGGAAGAATTTTTGACAAGTCTTTATCCGCTACAAAGCCCAGTACAAACCACAAATGCTCATAATTGATGGAAGCAATCGTTTTAAACACCTCCCGAATACCGGGTTCATTATGGCCCGTATCCGCATAAGTTAAGGGCTGTGTAGAGAGCTGCTGCCAGCGTCCTTTCAAACCCGTCAAGGGTACTACGCAACCCAAAGCTTTCTTCATATTTTCCGGTGTGATCACATACCCTGATTGAGTCAGCACACGCGTCGTTTCCAGTACCCCCAGAACATTCTTAGCCTGGTAACTTCCCAAAAGATCCAGTGCTACAATTTGAACCGCTTTCATTGATTCGATGGTAAGCACTTTCTTTCCTTCCTTTATTTCTTCGGTTTGTACGGTATATCGATCCGAAGCAAACGTCAAAGGAGCCCGCAGAGTATCGGCTTGAGTCTGGAATACTTCGTCTATTTCGGGTTGTCGTTCACTAATGACAACGGGTACCCCTGCCTTCATAATACCCGCTTTCTCCGCGGCAATTTTAGGCAGGGTATCCCCCAGAACGTCGGCATGGTCCCAGCCAATATTCGTAATTAAAGCTACCTCCGGTACGATTACATTCGTAGAATCCAGTCGCCCCCCCATACCTACTTCAATCACTGCAACGTCTACTTCCTGCCGGGCAAATTCGTAAAAAGCTAAAGCAACACTTAATTCAAAGAAGGATGGTGTTACCGATTGAATAAACATTCGGTTCTCCTCCACAAAAGCAACGACCCGCTCGGGGTCAATGGCCACGCCATTAATCTTGAACCGTTCGGTGTAATCTTTTAAATGGGGCGAAGTATACAATCCCGTCTTGTAACCCGCTTCCTGCAAAATGGCCGAAAGCATGTGCGAGGAACTCCCCTTTCCATTGGTCCCCGCCACGTGAATAGTCTTAAACTTCCGATGGGGGTTCCCTAAATGTTCCAGTAAGATTTCGGTCGTAAGCAGACCGGGTTTATACGCCTGCTTACCTGCCAGGTGAAAGACGGGCAACTGCTGATACAGATACGCGAGGGTTTCCTGATAAGTCATCGTTAAAAAAATGCGTACAGACTGCACGCATTTTACTAGTACTATGAATGAATTGATTTTCTATTGTGAACGCACGACAAAGGTAATCGTTCCTGAAGACTGAGCGGCCCGACTGCCGGAAGCGTTGGTCGGTACAAAGTCCAGGCGTTCGATTTCTCGTTCGCATTTTCGTACGTCGGCCGGACTAAGCGTACTTTCCACGACCGATTTGGAAATCAGGTTCCCGTTTTCATCAATCTTGATGCGGAAGACTACTTTTCCATCCGAAGTCAGGCCCTGCGGACTCGGACGACGGCTCCAGGTCCAGCCCGTCAAACTTAGGGAGGAGCCATTGCCACCCCCGCCCCCAGTTCCTTTGCCGTAGAGACCCCGGCCATCTACTTTACCGTCTGGACTGCCGTAATCGCCTACGCCTTTATTACCCGCCGGGCCATTATTGTTGCCCCCCGGATTGTCACTCGTCCCATTCGTGCCGTTTGATTTCGCTTTCCCGTACAATCCCTTCGTATCCACTTTGGGTTGTTCGACAGGTTTTTCAGCGGGTTTGGCCGGAGCACTTACTTTCGTTTCTACGGGCTTCGTTTCTTTTGGTTCGGGCTTGGGAGCCACCTTCACCGGACTTTCCGTTTTAGCCGTCTTTAAGGGGGCTTCCGGAGCTTTTACCACAGGTTTCTTAACGGGTACGACCTCCTTTACTTCGGGTTTGCGTACCGTACGTTCTTCGCGTACCTCTTCCTTGGCTGGCTTTGATTCCTCCCGATTGGGTAGACGACTGGGTTTGTTGTGCGTTTGTATATCGCCACTGCCCAGTACCCCGTTGCCCAGGTTCGCTAGCTCAATGCCGACCATCGGTTCGGGTGGAGGCGTCAATTTCCACATCCCCACGAACCATAACAGCAAAAACAAAAGAACGTAAATGACCGTCGTGACTCCCAGAGCCACCGAGCGATTTTTCCGTTCTTCCTGTTCGATTTGGGCCGTTGTATTCATACCGATTCAACTATTTTTTTAAGAACGCGAATTTGATCAAAATGTTACAGACCTGTATCCTGTACCAACAAAAAACCAAACCCGGCAGAGTTTGGTTTTAGTCGTGGATCGATTTTCGAGGCTTAGTCAGCCAACGATTTCAGAATCCAGAGATTGTTATGAAAATGATTTCCAATGTTACGGGCCTTTTCCTGAGCTGCCGCCGCGGTGGGTAACTGATCGCCAACGACTACTTTCACCAGACCTTTGCGGGGACGGAACATCTGTACGCGGAACCCATCGCCTTCCAGTTGTTTCTTCATCACCGTAGCTGACTTCACTCCACCAAAGCTTCCGGCTACGATATAGTATCCTTTGGCCACTTCTGCTCCTTCGAGTGTTTTCACCCGGGATGGAACCACCAGGAACTTCATGGTATTTTTCTTGGCTACTTTTACTTCCTCTTCTGCAACGGGAGCAGCTACTACGGGTTGGGGCTTCACCACGGGTTGAGCTACTGCGATGGGTTGAGCCGGCTGTTTGGGCAGTACGACCGCTACGCTCTCCGCCTTTTTCGCATTCAACCAGGAGAAATCAAGGGCCGATACGGGGTTCATACTACTCAGTGTCGTTTTATGCTGACCCGTCATCCAGGCTCCTACCAGCGTCACCGCCATGACAACAACGGCCGCCGCCGCCCAACGGCTTAATCGTTTCACGGGCGTAGTGCTTACCGGTAGCGGGGCGGGTAATTCCTCTACTTCGGGTTCCAGGATCGCTGGAGCCGTCGAAGAAGTTACCGCAGCTTTGGCCGTTCGCTTGTACGCCGGCGTAAATTCGCCTAATCCAAAGCTTTCTCCGTGGAAATTGATCTTTCCAGCGGGCTCAAACACCAGCTTACCTTCCACGTTCTGCGTAAACACCCCCAGCTGATCAAATTGATACTGCTGTTGCTGGCGAATCTGCGAACGTACCTGATCCACGAATGCCCGCACTTTTACCTTGACCTCTTCGCGAGACCGATTTTCAACAGTAGCTACATAATTGGTCAGTAAACCATCGTCAAACTGTAACATCTCGTTGAACACGAGCCGTTTCCGCGGTGGTAAGACTGAGCCACTGGGTAAAAACGTCGCAGAATCAAAATTGCCGATAAAGCCCCCGAATTCCGGGATAACGACGCAATCTTGTTCGAAAAGCAGTTTTTTGACGTGTTCAGGAATAGTAGCCATGCGATTATGCGAGGTTGAAACCGTGAATAGCTGATTTTGAAAGGACTGCGGTCAGGCAGGTCATTTCAAGGTTTAAAGGTAGGCTACACTACCACAAAAATCAAACCGCATTTTTGAAATAATTTCCCTTCCGGGCTCATAAAGGCCTTTTTTACTCCACTAACCATTGAAGTAATCCGGGCTAAGGGTACGCATTTTCAGCGGATTACAAAAAAAGTCCGCTCAAGGAGCGGACTTAAAATTTATAAAAAATAAACCCGTTTATCTTTCACTAAAACTGGTATGATACGCCCGCCAGGAAGTTCACCCCCTGCTGTTTGTAGTACTGATAGCGTTCGTAGTTTTTACCAAGAATGTTATTGATACCCACAAAGCCCGAGATCCGATCGGTGATCAAATAGGTCGTCCGCAGGTTCAGGTCAAAAATGGCCGGTAGTTTACGAACCTGCTGCGAAACGGGATTACGTCCCTGCAGACCCGAGATCACGTAAAAATCCGTCGCTACAATCAGCTTCTTATTAAAGGTAAGCGTATTGCTCCAGGTAGCCGTGAAGTTCGGACGGTGCCAGGCCGTTTCCAGTTGCTTGAGTTCGTACCCGTATACATCGAACTTGAGGAAGGACCGCCACCAGTCTTCGTGCTGGTAGTT
Organism: Siphonobacter sp. BAB-5385; assembly: GCF_002261125.1. Classification (NCBI taxonomy): domain Bacteria; kingdom Pseudomonadati; phylum Bacteroidota; class Cytophagia; order Cytophagales; family Cytophagaceae; genus Siphonobacter; species Siphonobacter sp. BAB-5385. Next base: position 89,458 of record NZ_NMPS01000089.1, read on the forward strand.
CAGTTGCCCGGATACATTGATGACATTAGACATCCCTCGGTCCAGGGGCTGATCGTAGAGAACTTCGAAACGGGAGGTATCACGACCCGAGTTATTAAAGACATACAGATTCCGGTAGCGACCGAAAGACACCTTCGCCTCGTAGCTAAAACCGCCCGCAATGAGTCCCTTCGTACCCAGGTAAATGTCGTGTACTTTCTCCGTATTCAGCAGTCGAACATTAGGAGCCAGGAATTGATTTTCGTCAGTCAGGCTGGCCAGCGTATTCCGGTGTACGTCTCCCTGATAACCCGCAAAAATGTGAATATCCTCGACGGGCATCAGATCCAGTTCCAGCACGGGATAGGCATGCGTGGGTTTGGTCAGCTCGTTCAGGTTGTCCGTTTCGTGTACAACGTTGATTCCCGCCAGTACGCTAAAACGATCGGTACGGTACTGGAATGTCGGTTTGATGCGGAATAAGTTCCGACTATTGGTTAATGAATCATTCCGCTGGGTTACGTAGGCATCACCGGCCAGGTGAGCGAAGAACTGAGCGTTGATGGGAAAGGTAGCCTTCAGATTAGTACCCCAATCGTATTCATTCGCCTGGGTGAAGGTACTCAGCGTCCGTAGGCGGGTCTTGATCGAATAATCAATCACGGCGTCCTTCTTCGTATTTTCGATTCCGATTCCTACGTTGAAGTTATTGAGCGTTTGCCGGATGTTTTCCCGCGTGGGCGTTTCCGGGGTCCGATGATAACCGTAGAAGTAAAACTGATTGCGATCGTACCCAATACTACCGTCGAGTTTGAAGCTATTCGTGGCGTACTTACCCCCCACCTGAATGAGTTGTTGACTCGTACCGGAGTTACGACCATCTACGGGACCAGTAGCCGTGGAGTTATGACGAGCCTTGATGTTAATGCCATACGGCAGGTCATTCCGGGAATTCACATTGGCCTCCGCGTAGAAGCGTCCGTAGTTCCCGGCTCCAATTTTCACTTCGGAATTATACAAAGCTTCATCATTCTGCGATTTGGGCAGTTCCGTCACGACGGGATTGAACTTCTGCGGAGCCACCATCAATTTCTGATCGGTGAACTGGTACTTCAGGGGTTGACGGTTGGGACGGGCGGCCTGACTAGCGGGAATTTTCTCGAAGTTCCGGTTTTGGGTCGTCAACGAGATTTTCCGCTCGCGGACAATATCAATTTCCCCCGATTGAATTTCGCCTTCCGCTGGCGTAACTTTTCCTCTATTCTGAGCAACCGCCGCAACGCTCAGTAAACTCACCAGTCCCAGCGAGTGGATAAAATGGCGAATTGTGATGTGATGACTCATAGTTCGATACAAAGATCTTCAGTGATAGGTTTTATTTCAGAGCAGCCAGTTTTTTGCGAGCTTCCTCCACGATGGTTTTATCCTCGGCTCCTTCGATGATCGTATTGAGCAGAGCTTTGGCCTGGAATGCTTCGTTCAGACAGACGTACACATCCGATAGCAACAGGAAACCCCGGTCAATCCACTGCTGATCGGTAAACTGCTCTTTCAGCTCATTGATAATCTTATCACGGGATTCTTTACATTTCTTTTCCTTGTACAGAATCAGGGCTACGTTGTAAATCGCTTCGGCCCCGTAGGAATCCTTGGCGAGTTTAGCCGTTTTCTCAAATTCTTCGATGGCCTTCTTCGAATCATTCCGGGCCAGGGCAATCTTACCCGAAAACAGCTGAGCCCGGTTCTGAGCACCCATCACGGCGTTTCCTCCGTTGATCACGTCTTTGGCGTATACGGAAGAAGAGTCGTACTTGGCGAGTTTGTAATACGCATCCATCAAACCCAGCTGAGCGGCCACCTGATCCTTTTTGTTGGTGGAGCTGCGTAACAGGGTTTGGTAGTTACTGACGGCTCCCCGGTAATTTTCGTTCTGGTATTCCAGCTCAGCCGCCCGTTGAGCTGCCCGTCCGACAAACTGCGTCTTATTATCCCGGATAACGCGGTAGAAGTACTGCAGAGCACTGGTACGGTCTTCGGTGCGATAGTACGAATCCGCCAGGTAATACAGAGCTTCGGGAGCCGAGCTACTGTTGGGATACTTTTGCAGAAATTCCTGAATGGCGGTAATGGCCTGAGCGTATTTCTCGCTGAAGTACATGTTCTTGGCCGCGTCGTACTTGATCTTCTCCAACGATCCATCCGAAGGATTGCTTTGCTCGTAGCCCTTGATGATGGAGCTGAACTCTTCCGGACGACCCACCGAATTCAAGGCATCCTGTACGCCTAGTAAAGCCGACTCGGCACTTTTAGAAGTAGCATATTTAGTTAGAATCACCTGATAATCGGCAATGGCTTCGTCGTACTTCTTCAGGTTACTGTAGGCAATCGCCCGTTGCAGATAGCCGGCGTGCAGAATGGGACTCTGGGGCTGACGCTGAATCAGGCGGGTGAACTGACTTACGGCACCCGTGTAGTTCTGCTGGTTGAGTTCTACCATTCCCAGCTGGAACATCGCATCATCCACGTAAGCGGAATTGGGATACTGATTCAGTAACTGGTTGAGGGTCGTACGGGCCTCCGCGTATTTATCGGTGTACAGAAGCGAAATCCCTTTATTGTACAAGGCATTGTCTTTATCCGACTTTCCGGTCACAACGACCTGATCATAAATCCGGGTCGCCTCATCGTAGCGTTTAGCCACCAGATACGTATCGGCCAGCCGAATCATCGCATCTTCGTAGTTCCGACGATCCTCAGCGGGCAGTCCCCGAACGGCGTCAGTATAGGCTTTAAACTGCGTAGAGGCCTTGTCGTATTCCCGCGTATTGTAATAGGCATAACCTAAACCGTACCGACTCCGGATTCGGAAATCAGGAACAATGGTCGAGTTATCCGAACTCGCAATGAGCTGGGTATACTGCGGAATCACCTCGGCGAACTTCTGCTGGGCGGATATGGCTTCCGCCTTCCAGAAACGGGCGGCAACGGACAGATCCCGATTGTCGGTATACTTCAGTGATTTATCAAACGAGACGATGGCCTGATCAAAACGTTCCGCATTAAAGGCATTAATGCCCAGGTTGTAGGCCGCCTGCTGGTACTGATTGCGTTGTTTGACCGTCAGGTTACGCTCCTTGTCCAGATAATCCAGAATCAGAGCGTAGTTATTGGAAAGCAGTAAGCCTTCCCCCCGTAGTTCTTTGCTTTCGTTGAGATAGGCACTGTTGGGATACGTTTTGATGAACTGATCGAATTCCTTGACCGACTCATTTCCATTACCCAGATCCAGCTGTACCTTGGCATGGTTGAAGGCCGCATCTTCCTGTACGGATGTATTGAAGCTCAATTTGCGGGCCTGATCCAGAGCCGCCAACGAGTACTGCAGGTTTTCCGTATTCAGATAGCTGATACCCATGTAATACGATGAATACTGACCCACGGTATCTTTTGAAGCGGCCAGCGGTTTCAAGGCAGCGATGGCTCCGTTGAAATCGTTTTGGCGATACAGGGAATACCCATACCGATACGCCGCCGGAACGGGCAATTTACCACCCCGGAAATTCGTGTGCATTTTATAGTACTCGGCTGCTTTGGCGTAGTTTCCTTTCTGGAAGTAGACATCGGCAACCAGTAACGACAACTCGTCGAGTCGCTTGCCCGATTTGTTACCTTTCCGTAAAATGGGCTCGGCGTAGCTCAGCAGAGGATCGTATTGGCCCTGCCGATAGTACGAATGGGCAATCCAGCCGGGTACTTCATTACCAAAGTCCTTGGAGTTTTCAATGCGGCGAAAATCGGAAATGGCCGCCGGATAATTGCCCTTGTTGTAGGCAATGACGCCGGAGTAATAGCTGGCCGCCGACGCGTATTCACTTCCCCCCACCTTCACCGGATCGAAGGCTTTCAGAGCCGCTTCGTAGTTCTGGTTATAGTACTGAGCCATCCCCAGTTTAAAAGCGGCTTCGGTACCACTGGCTTTCTCCAGGTACGGAATGGCTTTCGCATAATCGCCACTGTTGTAATAAAAATTGCCCAAATCAGCGTAAAGCTGACGGGCCGCCGGATGGTCCCCGTGGTTTTTGATGAATCGCTCGGCCAGAATTTCGGCTTCGGCCTGATTCAGATACAGGGCCGACATGGCAATGTAGTACTCCGCATTGACGGCATTAAGGTCATTGCTCGTCAGCAGGCCTTTGTTGGTTTCGAGGAAACGCTGAAACTCCTGACGGGCGGAGGCGTAGTTTTTCTTTTCGACAAACTCGATACCAGATCGATAATGTACATCGGGTGTGGTGTAATTGAGTGTATTCTGGGCCCACAAAGCCTGACCCGAATACAGCGATAGTAGGCACGATCCCACCAGGGACAAGCGACGTGTACGCATAGAAATAGGCTGATTGATTAACATCCGGAACTTTACTTACGAGAACATATACGGAAAAACCCGGTTTAATTCATTCACTGTCAAACCGAAATCAGCGGATTCTACCCGAGATTCAGCGGAACGGATGAAAAACCTACAAAAAAAGACAAATAAAACGGCGGAGTGTTCAAAGAGTTGGACTATTTTCACGGTTTAAACGCAAAGAAATACAAAACCGATATGATTCAACGACTTTTCGTCTGTGTCGTGTTCTTTCTCTGCGGTTTCGTTTCTGTGCCTGATTCCATGAGTCAAAATCATATAGAGTATACCCTCCGCATGCCGGAACCTGCTACGCATTATTTTCAGGTAGCCATGCACGTTTCGGAATTCGTTCATCCAACCATTCAGAAGCAGGGGTACATTGATATTAAGTTGCCAGTATGGACACCCGGTTCCTATCTGGTGCGGGAATACGCCAAGAATCTAGACCGCCTCGAAGCACACGCGAATGGAGTAAAAACCGACGTTCGTAAAATACGAAAGAATGTCTGGCGGGTTTCCCTGCCCGACGATACCCATGACCTTACCCTTACGTACGCCCTGTACGCCAATGAATTAACGGTACGGACGAATTTTCTGGACGATCAACACGGCTACGCTACCGGAGCCGCTACCTTCCTGTATGCCGACGAATTCAAGCATCAGCCCGCTGATCTGGTCGTTGAGCCGTACCGGGACTGGACCCGCGTGTCGGTAGCTCTGCCTGCCCTACCCGGAAAATCCTTTACGTACCGGGCCGAGAATTATGATCTGCTGGTAGACTCCCCCATCGAGATCGGTACGCATCAGGTACTTCATTTCGAGGCCTGTGGCATTCCTCATGAGATTGCCTTAGTGGGTACGCACGCTCCCGTGGATGAAGAACAACTGAAAGCCGATTACAAACGGATCTGCGAAGCCGCTCTGACGGTTGTAGGTACGCACCCCTGCCAGCGGTATCTATTCATCGTACACCATACAACCGGTGGCAGCGGCGGACTGGAACACCTGCACTGTACCACCCTTCAGACGAACCGGAATACGTACGCCCAGGAATCGTTGTATGCGAACTTTCTGGGACTGGTGGCTCACGAGTATTTTCATCTCTGGAACGTCAAACGGATTCGGCCCATTGAGCTGGGGCCTTTCGACTACGAGAACGAAAACTATACGCACCAGCTCTGGGTTGCCGAAGGCTTCACCAGTATGTATGACAATCACATTCTTCGGCGGGCGGGCTTGAGTTCCGTAGACAAATACCTGAGCGATGTAGCCAACGACTTTACCTACGTGGTGAACACGCCCGGTACACGGATACAGTCGCTGGCGGAAGCAAGCTGGGATGCCTGGATCAAGTACTATCGACCCAACGAAAATTCGATCAATAGCCAGAGCTCTTATTATACCAAAGGAGCTGCCGTAACCACTTTACTGAACCTGGAGATTCTGCACGCCACGGCGGGTGAACGTTCGCTGGATGACGTCCTGCGTTCGTTATACCAAACGTACTACCTGGAAGCCAATCGAGGCTTTACCGAGCAGGAAATTCAGACGACCATTGAACAAGTCGCAGGCCAGAGCATGGAGTCTTTTTTCCAGGACTACATCTGGGGTACGGCTCCGCTGAACATTGACCGATACCTGCAATACGTAGGTTGTCATGTAGAAAATGAACTGGATGCTCAGCAAGCGTATCTGGGTATTCATCTGGCTTCCGGCCGTCCGAGCATTCAGCACGTACTGAAAGGTTCACCCGCCTATCAGGCAGGCCTGAATGCCTTCGACGAACTGATCAGTATCGATGGGCAACCTGTTACGGATTTGCCACGATTTTTAGCCACTAAACAGCCGGGTGAAGAAGTACTCATCGAAGTTCGGCGGGCGGGTATCGTTCGGATTTTCGAAGTGGAACTGCAGTCAAATTCCCTGCAAAAACTAGTCATTGTTCGCAACGAAAACCCAAGTCCGGAGCAAGTAGAATTGTTCAGTAAATGGGTATGGCTGGGCTCCGAAACTGCCTAAGAAAAAGGCCTGTCTACAACGAATAATCCTACTAAAAACGTTTAGTATTCATTAGTTAGTATAATACTAAATACAAAAAGAGGTCGTTTATCCGTTGTAAACAGGCTTGTCTAGGTTTTTTACTCTTAATCTTCGATTTCTTCCAAGGCTTCTTCCCAGTCCCGAGCCATGGATTCAAAACGAGCCATTACCTTGTCGATAAACGGACCCGTCAACAATTCTTTTAAGTCTTCCTCACTCGAAATGTCGTATTCATTAATCTTGTAGGTCTGCTCCAGAGCCCCCGCCTCTATCTTGATGATATAGCGATTGTTCCAGGAATACAGACTGATTTTACAGGACGGATGTTGAACTTCACTGATAAAATGCATAAGCGTACAGTTTACGAATTAATAAAGACTCAAGGCTTTCTTTCTACGAAGATGCGAACACTCCTTTCAATATTCCTACTTTTTTTGATGGCGGCCTGCGGAAAACAACGTGATCAGGAGGCTTACCAGTTTTTTTTACGCGGGAATGATCAGCTCCTGCGGCAGGATTACGACCAGGCCGGACGGTTTTATACGGAAGCCATCCAGAAAAAACCCGAGTTTCCGGAGGCTTTAACCAACCGCGGTTTGGTATACATTCAACAGGGTAACTACGAAAAAGCCCTGAATGATCTGAATAACTCCCTGAAGATCAACCCTAAATTAGGCAGTACGTACCAGAACCGTGGGAACCTATTCTCCATGCAGGGCAATTATGCGAATGCCTTACGAGACCTGGAAGAAGCCGTAAAATTCATTCCCGATTCTTCTACAGCCTGGGCATTCCTGGGAAACGCCCAGTACATGACCGGTCAGGAGGATTTAGCTATGGCTTCTTTCCAAAAAGCAGAGCAGCTTCGTCCTTCTGACTATACCACGTATGCTTTTCGGGGATGGGTGTACGTATTACGCAAAGAATACGAAAAAGCCCGGCAGGATTTTGAGAACGTGCTGAAATACAGACCGAATGAGCCGAGTACCGTTAATAACTTATCTATGGTGACCACGATGTTAGGTGATCCGAAGAAGGGACTCGAATGGGCGGACCGGGCTGTGAAGCTTACGGAAGGCAAGCTCCTCGCCTACTCCGTTAACAACCGGGCCTATGCCTTACTTGAACTCAATCGGCTCGATGAAGCAAAAGCAGAACTCGATCGTTCCCTCCGGTTGGACGATAATAACGCCTGGGCGTATCGGAACCTCGGACTGTTTTATTTCAAAAAACAGCAATTCCCTCAGGCGATGGATGCGTTGAAGAAAGCAGAACGGATGGATCCGTCCGTTGAAAACCTGTACTTCTACCTGGGGAATACGTCCCAGGCCAGCGGAAAAAACCAGGAAGCCTGCATGTACTGGAAGAAAGGGGCCACGTTAAAGGAAAAGAAATCCATCGAGGCAGCGAAAGGCTGTTCCTGATGGATTTCTGTCCACGCTGAGAATTCGGTATTCCGCATCAATACCCGGGCAGTTTCTTTCTATCAAAATCTCAGACGGCCGTATGACTACTAAAACATCACTTACGTATCTTCATAAACTACTTATAATCAAATCATTACTAAACCACTTACATCGCTTTCATTAGCTCCTTAAACTGGTCAAAGGTTTTTTGATTCGCAACAGGGTCACTGCTGATTTCCAGTAACTTAGCTTTTTTATCCTCGTTTAGAAAGGAAGGTAAGGCTTTTACCAGTTCCGGTTCGTTGGCAATGGCATAGTACTCCAGGCCCGCATCCTGTGCTGTGCGTTCAGCGGTGGTATGGTGCTTCGTTTCAAAATACGTTTCGAGTTCGGGTTGCTGACGTGGTCCGTCAATCATCCGGAAAATACTTCCCCCCGAATTGTTGATCAAAATGATTCGCAGGTTACTCGGCACATGCGGATGCCAAAGGGCGTTGCGGTCGTAGAAAAACGCGACATCCCCGATGAGAAGAAAAACCAATTGATCAGTAGTAAGGGCTGCCCCTACGGCCGTACTCATACATCCGTCAATTCCGCTCGTCCCGCGGTTGGAAAAAACGGTTACTCGCTGGGGCAGGCCAATATAGTTGGCGTACCGAACCGACATACTGTTGGCCAGATGTAACTGACTCGATTCCGGAATTTGTTCAAGGACCTGAGCAACGGCCTGAAATTCGCCGAAGGCTTCACGGGTTTGCAGAAAGTGCCGAATTCCGGAAACTGCCTTTTGTTCGGCCACTTCCCAGCTTTGTAGAAAGGTAGTGTCCCGGTCTTCGTCCCCCTGTCGAAAGGCTCGTAAGTCCAGCGTTTCCAACAATGTGTGAAAGAAGACTTCCGGCTCGATCGCCAGTTGCTGAGTCAACGTTTGAAACGGATCAATCAGCTCCCGACGAAAGGAGATATGATAGTGGTACCGGGGCTTATACTTCCGAAAGAATAACTTCAGATTTTTGGACACGAAGGAATCTCCAAACGTAATCAGTACTTCCGGACACCGTTCATCCTGCGGTTGCGTACTACCCAGAAAAATATCCGGGTGCGTGAGGAAGGAATGACCCGACAAATTGGATAGCACCTCCCCTACTACTGGGAAGGCAAATTCATTTTTTAGCTGATCCAGAATTTCCAATAAAGATTCACTGATTACCTGTTGTCCCGCCAGAATCAGTACGCGGTCGGTATCTTCGAGTAACCCGATCAATTCTTCCCAGGTTTCCTGCGGTAGAGTTCGCTGCTCAACAACCCGGGTAATGGTACGCGGCGATCCGTAGGTAAAAGTTTCGTCGGGCTTCGGATAGAAGGGCTCCCGGATGGGTACGTTCAGATGTACGGGTCCCCGGGGTTGTTCCTGGGCACTATTAATGAGTTGATTTACCGTACGCTCGATAAACCAGCGACTATCCACATGCCCGTAATCGGCGGGCAAGGAATACGACTCTTTGATGTGTTTGCCATATACCGCATCCTGATGAATCATTTGTCCATCCTGCTGGTGAATCCATTCGGGGGGACGGTCGGCAGTGAGTACCAACAGAGGTACACCAAGAAAATAAGCTTCCGTAACAGCGGGAGCAAAATTAAGAGCGGCCGTACCCGAAGTACAAATCAGTGCGACGGGCTGGCCCAGTTGCTGGGCCATACCCAGGGCAATGTATCCGGCAGCCCGTTCGTCGGGTATAACCTTGGTTTGAATATGCGGGTGACGGGCGAAAGCCAGCGTAAGGGCGGCGGAGCGGGAACCAGGAGCAATGACGGCGTGATGAATCCCACGGCGTACACAAAGTTCGGCCAGATCCAATAAGGGTTGCAAGATCATACGCCAGCAAAGTTATAGGAAAACAGGATTGATTGGATAGATAACAACGGATACAAAAAACTCCAGAGTGGAGGCTTTTTTTGTATCCGTACTACATTAGGAAATTAACCCAAGTACGTTTTTAAGGCTTTGCTACGAGAAGTATGGCGTAAGCGACGAATGGCCTTTTCCTTGATCTGGCGAACCCGTTCCCGAGTCAGATTGAATTTTTCTCCAATCTCTTCCAGAGTCATGGCGTGATTTCCGTCCAAACCAAAGTACAGGGTGATCACGTCAGCTTCACGTTGGGTCAGCGTTGACAGGGCCCGTTGTACTTCCTTCCGTAAGGACTCATTCACCAAACCAGAATCTGGTTTGTCTTCGCCGTCATTTTCCAGTACGTCAAGCAGAGAGTTCTCTTCACCCTGTACGAAAGGAGCATCCATGGATACGTGACGACCCGATATCTTCAGGGTATCGACCACTTCACCCGCTGAAATTTCCAGTACTTCGGCCAGTTCTTCCGGTGAAGGTTCCCGTTCGAAACGTTGTTCGAGTTCGGAGAACGTCTTGGAAATTTTGTTCAGAGAACCTACCCGGTTTAAAGGCAAACGTACAATCCGTGATTGTTCGGCCAAAGCCTGCAGAATCGACTGGCGAATCCACCATACGGCGTACGAAATGAATTTAAAACCACGCGTTTCGTCAAAACGCTGAGCGGCTTTAATCAAACCCAGGTTTCCTTCGTTGATCAAATCGCCCAGGGAAAGTCCCTGGTTCTGGTATTGCTTAGCTACCGACACCACGAAACGCAAGTTTGCTTTGGTCAGTCGCTCTAAAGCTAATTGGTCACCTTCACGAATTCTTCGAGCCAGTTCTACCTCCTCGTCCGGGGTGAGCAAATCCACTTTACCAATTTCTTGAAGATACTTATCAAGCGATTGGCTTTCCCGGTTAGTGATCTGCTTAGAAATTTTTAGCTGTCTCATCTGGCATCAGAATTTGCTTATGGGTTGCTGATGATTATGTAACATGAAAACATGAAAAAAATTCAGGAATCGTTATCTTTTGTAACGTAAATTAGTTACGGGGGCGGCGATTCTCGGAATTTCCCCGGTCCCCACGTTCCGGACGATCTCCTCTTTCAGGACGTTCGGGTCGCTCAGGCCGTTCCACATATCCTTCCGGTTTGGGCAACAGCACCCGCCGGGATAAACGGAATTTTCCGGTTTTCTGATCTACTTCAATTAATTTCACCTGTACTTCTTCGCCTACTTCGAGTACGCCTTTCATAGCGGGCAGACGATCCCAGGAGATTTCCGAGATGTGCAGCAGACCATCACGTCCGGGCAGGAATTCAACGAATGCTCCGAAGTCTGTCACCGTTTTCACCTTACCGGTGTACACTTCACCTACTTCAGGAATCGTTACGATACCTTTCACCCGACCTACGGCCGCATCCATCGCTTCTTTGTTCGTGGCGAAAATGCTGACGTAGCCTTTGCTATCTTTTTCTTCGATGGCAATCGTTGCACCCGTCGTCTTCTGAATTTCCTGTACTACTTTACCACCGGGTCCAATCACGGCACCGATAAACTCCTGAGGAATTTCCAGAATAACCGCCCGTGGAGCGTGAGGTTTGAAATCGGGACGAACTTCGGTAAGGGCTTTCTTCATTTCGTTCAGAATATGAAGACGACCCCGCTTGGCCTGATTCAAAGCTTCGGCAACCACTTCGTACGAAAGGCCGTCGATTTTCATATCCATCTGGCAAGCCGTGATTCCGTTTTCCGTTCCCGTTACTTTAAAGTCCATATCCCCCAGGTGATCTTCATCGCCAAGGATATCGGAAAGAACGGCGTACTTACCCGTCTCAGGATCGGAAATCAGACCCATGGCAATACCGGATACGGGAGCCTTGATTTTTACTCCGGCATCCATCAGAGCCAGCGTACCCGCACAAACGGTTGCCATCGACGACGAACCATTGGATTCCAGAATGTCAGAAACGACCCGAATCGTGTAAGGGTTGTCCGCGTCAGCGGGCATTACCTTTTTCAGGGCACGCATCGCCAGGTTACCGTGACCTACTTCCCGGCGTCCGGGTCCACGGTTGGGTTTTACTTCACCCGTAGAAAAACCGGGGAAGTTATAGTGCAACAGGAATTTGCTGTAACCAGAAACTAAGGCCTGATCCACAATCTGTTCATCCAGTTTCGTTCCCAGGGTTGCGGTCGTGATTGACTGCGTTTCCCCACGCGTGAACACGGCTGATCCGTGGGCACGGGGTAAGTAATCGACTTCGCACCAGATGGGACGAACTTCATCCAGAGCCCGACCATCCAGACGACGACGCTCGTTTAATACCAGGTTACGAGCCGCGTCTTTTTCAATATCGTGGAAATACGTGCCAACGAGCCCCAGGTCTACGGTATGATCTTCGGGTAAAGTCTCCAGGTATTCTTTGCGAACGGCCTTGAATCCTTCTTTACGGATTGATTTATTGGCGTTACCCTGTGCGGCTACGGCATAAACCTTCTCGTAATAATTATCGTATAAAAACTTCTTCAATTCGAGGTCATGGGTTTCATGACTGTATTCTCGCTTGACCGTTTTTCCTACTTCTGCTTCCAGTTCTTTCTGAGCCGCACACTGAAGTTTGATGGCATCATGGGCCGTCTTCAATGCCGTCAGCATATCATCTTCGGACACCTCATTGCTTTCACCCTCTACCATCAGAATGTCCGTGCTATTACCCGCAACGATCAGATCCAGTTCAGCCCGGCTCAACATGGAGGTCGGCGGATTGATCAGATACAGGCCATCGATTTTGGCTACGCGTACTTCAGAGATGGGACCATTGAAAGGAATGTCGGATACCATCAAAGCAGCAGAAGCGGCCAGACCCGCCAATGCGTCGGGTTGTACTTCAGGATCAGCCGAGATCATGATCACGTTGACTTGTACATCCGCGTGAAAATCACCGGGGAACGTCGGACGTAAGGCCCGGTCTACCAATCGGCTTATTAAAATTTCGTAATCGGAAAGACGGCCTTCCCGGCGTTGGAAACTTCCGGGGATTTTACCCGCAGAAGCAAATTTTTCCTGGTAATCTACCGAAAGAGGTAAGAAATCAGTACCCGGACGGGCTTCCGGTGCGGCTACGGCCGTGGCCAGTAACATCGTGTCGCCCATACGGACTACTACTGATCCATCGGCTTGTTTAGCCAGTTTGCCAGTCTCGATGGTAATGATTCGACCATCGGGAAGACTGAGTTTTTTGGTTACAACGTTCATAGTTTGTCATTTTGACCGCTTTTGAGACCGCTCTCCACCAAGTGAGGGACCGCTGTGTAGCTCATCCTGAGGAGGAACCGCTTTCAAGAGGTTAGCCGGGGAAACTCCCCGTAGTTGCATTCAGTTACCTCAACTATTCTATAAGAGTACAAAAACGCGAAGAAGTAATCAATTTGTCGAAGAAAAATTTTCAGGACAAACATAAAACAAGTCAGGGAATCCACTAAACGGAATTCCCTGACTTGCGTATCAACCGATTATTTACGGAGACCTAATTCAGCAAGAATTGCCCGGTAACGGGTAATATCTTTTTTGTGTAGATAGTCGAGCAGACGACGACGCTTACCTACCAATTTCAACAGACCTGCACGCGTAGCGTAGTCTTTTTTGTGTACTTTCAGGTGCTCAGTTAATGAGCTAATCCGATACGTAAACAGAGCAATTTGCGATTCAGCCGAACCAGTGTCGGTTGCTGACTTGGCATGCCCCTGCGATTCAAAAATTGCTTTTTTCTTGTCGGCAGTCAGATACATGTATTGCAGCTAATTTTAGTTGTGAAACGCAAAGGTACGAAAATAATGCTGCAAACGCTTACATTGCTTCGCTTTTTTTCTTAAATAAGGGCGTCTTTTCTCGCCAGGCCATAAATCGCTCTTTTAAACGGTTTAGAGTTATACGATATACGTCAGCTTCAAAGAGTCTGGAATCGTTCAAAGCTTTAGTCAGGAAGTAGATTCCAAAACCTAAGAGAACCAGATTCGACATCCAGGCGGCCAGGGGTACCCACATGGTGCCCTCCTTGGCGTACTTATCCCCCTGAATGGTGAGTACGTACATCAAGATAAAGAAGATGATCGCCACCAATACGGGTAATCCGAACCCCCCTTTTTTAATGATCGCTCCCAGCGGTGCCCCAATGAGGAACATCACCAGACAGGAAATGGCCGTCGTGAATTTGTGATTCCATTCCAGATCATTTTTGTACATCGTTTTCCGCCGGTCATACATCAGCAAGTCGTCCGTCTCAATAGACGTCAAACGTGATTTAGCCGAACTCAAAGCGGAAGCCGTTAGATCGCTATTCTGTAACGTCGCCGGTAATTTCTCGCGAGCGGTGATTAATGAATCTACCCAGGTCGTAGGCATTTTTTTAGCCCCTTCCCCCAGCGTCTGAAAATGATAGGAATAGTACTGCGATGCCATCGTCACCATACTCTTTACGGCTAACTGATAATTCCGCCGTAACGAATCGCCATCATCCGACAACTGCCGAATAGATTTCATAATGGCGTGGTTCTTGAACTGATCTTCGTCAGTGGGGGTCATTTTGAAGGACCGCATATTAATGAACTTCTTGGTATGGCTAAACGAGTTCTTAGCGAAGTCACTCGTATTTCCATCCCCCGAAGATTTATCTACGTCCTCTACGTAATCAACCCCTTTGAATAGTTCAAAGACCAGATACGTTCCCCCCAAAATGGTATACGTCCGGGCTGAATCGGCCACGGTTACATGGCGATTGCCACTATTTTCCGCGTGGTCGTAGATGAGTACGTTCTTGAGTGAACCATCGGCGTACTTCTTGGATATTTTTATACTGTACCCCGGCAGATCATTATTAAAAACCCCCTCCTTAAAGCTCAGCGTAGCTTTCGTGGTTTTAATATCCCACAGCAAACTGTATCCTTTTAAGTTAGCCCAGGGCTGAATCGTATTATTAAACCATAGAATGAAGCCGGTAATGAAGACAATCACTACGGAGATGGGCCGAATTACCCGGCCCACGGAAATACCAGCACTTTTGACGGCGGTCAGCTCGGAAAACTCCCCCAGGTTTCCGAAACACATCAGCGAGGAAAGCAATACGGCCAGCGGCATGGAAACCGGCACGACCATCAGACCGAAGTAAAAGAAGAGTCTTCCGTACACGTCAAAGCCTACATCACGCCCGGCAATTTCATCAAAATAGAGGAGGATAAAGCGGGTCAGGAAAATAAACTCCGTTACCGCGAAGGTGACCAGAAAGGGTCCCCAGAAAGCCTTTAATACTAATTTATCTAATTTTCTCATGGCAACTCCGTCAATCAGACACAAGTATAACCCGAAACAAACGCATTCATTTCTTTACTGGTTCTGATTTAACAATTCCTAACAATCATCCCCCAACGACTTCCCGCAGCGTATCGATGAGTCCATCCCAAAGTGCCCGCAAGTCTTCTTCGTCCGTATTGTCTGAGTAATCGGTGATCTTCAAAAACGTCGAATTCGTCAGATCGCTCTGATCCAGCCGAAACTCCATGTAATTGTGCTCCTCTTCATTGGCATCAGGCATGAAATCATATTTGATGCTTTTGTTCTGACGCATGGAAACGATCTTAGCCGGGTGATTTTCGCCATCCCACTCAAAAATCATGGACTGGTTTGATCCCACGTTCACTTTGTTAGCAAACCATTGCTGGAGACCCGAAGCCGTACTAACGTAGGGAAAGAGCATTTTAGGAGAAGCCCGCAACTCGTACTCGGTAACAAATTTATGCTTCGTCATAATTTTTTTGTCAAAGACGTATCCCGTCAATTTACTCAAAATCAGTCCAGTATCAAGTGCGTTGCCGACACGGCCTGAAAAAATTAAGTTTTTTTTTCACAAGGTATGGATTTTGGCCGAAATACGTATACTTTTGCACCACAAAAAAACGGCGGGGTAGCTCAGATGGTTAGAGCGTCGGATTCATAACCCGGAGGTCACGAGTTCGATTCTCGTCCCCGCTACAAAACCGGAGCAGTGAAAACTGTTCCGGTTTTTTCTTTTCACAAGGTTGACTCCAGTCGCTGGACGCCCCACCCTTCTTCTTCAGCAACCTTTCGTGTTCCTTACGGCTTTCCTACACCAGCCGTACCCAGACCAGACAAATCCGCCCCATATATGGGCTGCTAAATCAACGTACTAAAAGCTCTTTTATAGTTCCAAAACGGGATCGAGTATACCAAACCGCACTTTTACACACGTATCGGCTAGGCACAGTTTTATTAATTATTTTCAGCCCTGAATCAGGCCCATATATTGGTTAAACTTCTGAGAATGAACGATTATTTTTTTTAAACACTACCTAAAAAAGGTAATCTGTCATATTGTCCGCTGAAAGAAAAAGCTACCCATTCCTGGGTAGCCCTTCCTTTTTGATGCTAATCCAGCACAATTGAGTTAGTTTAGTGTAAGATTTTAAATATCAAGTCTTTAAGAATTATTTCTTCACTTACTGCTCCTACTTCTACCCCTTTGGACTGGGCATCGGCCTGTCTCAAATATTTAATCACGCTTACCGTTTTATCGAGTGAGAAATTGCGACTGGCCGTTACGTAATCTTTCGCAAAAAATGGATTCACACCCAGTGTACTCGCCAGATTACGTTCGCTTTTGTCGGGCGTTGCGTGGGTCAGTAAAAGTTTGCTAAAAAAGTTATAAAGGATAATCAGCGTAGGCTGTATGGGATTGTCTTTGGGGTTACGGGAAAAGTGGTAGGCAATGAGATTAGACCGAGCCACATCCCGGTTCAATAGGGCTTTCTGTAATTCAAAATTGTTAAATTCCCGACTGATGCCCACGAAGCGTTCGACCGTTTCAGCCTGAATGGATTCATCGGCTCGCAGGTTCAGAATGATTTTATCCAATTCATTGGCAATTCGCTTTAAATCGTTTCCAATGAATTCAGATAACATTTGTAACGCCTTGGGGGATATCTTTACGCCTTTTTCATGACAATAAGAAGCAATCCAGTCGGGCACTTTATTGTCATACAGCTTCTTGGAAGGAACGTATACACCTTTTTTATCCCAGGCTTTTACCCAGGTCTTCCGTTCATCCACGTTCGACTTAAAACAGAGCACCAGAATGGTAGAAGAAAGTGGGTTAACAATGTAATCTTCCAGAAAACGGACCGTATCCTTCGCATCGAGGCCCTGCATATCCTGGGCTTCCTTCACCAGAATCAGCTGGCGGTCGGAAAGCATGGGGAAACGCTTGGCGTAGCTGAGCAGGGTACCTACATTGGTGTCTTTTCCATACAACACAAACTGGTTGAAATCCCGGGCCGAGGCTGGCAGAGCATTTTCCTCCAGGTACGAAGCAAGCTGATCCGTATAGTAAGGTTCATCGCCCGCCAGTAGGTACAAGGGTGCGAACTGGTTCTTTTTTAATTCTTTCCAGACGGCTTCAAAAGTCTGAGGCATACCTGCTAATCAATTAATGGAAGATAGATAATCGAAGCACCGCTGACTTAAGTCGGGCCAGAACTCTTCGAAATCGGCTTTAAAAAACGCGTATTCCCGTTCCAGTTGCGTAATGCTTCGCTCAATACCAGCAGCTGGAGGAAAGCGACGGCCAATTCCCCGCAACGACCATTCGATACCCTCCAAGGTGGCGTAGTTGGTGAACCAGTCGCGGGAAATCAGGGATTGAACCGTACTCTGCATAGAGGCTGGCAGAAAGGGCCGCTGTCGCTCGACTGCTTCGTAAAACTGCTGGGCAAAGAGCGGAAGCGGGAGGGCCGAATACGTCGCCCATTCGCGGGCCAGTACATAGTCATAAAACATATCGACCAGAATACCCGACAACAAGCCGTACTCCTCGACCAGGCGACTTTTGCTCCGACGGGTTATGGGATGGTGATCCGTAAAATCATCAATAATACGGTGCAGCCGCACGCCCACGAGCATGTCCGTGGTAATGCCCGGCGGATGGTAGTTTTCCAGTCGTCCCTTCACAAACTCACCCAGCAAATTGCCCACCTGCACGTCGGAATTAGATCCGGAAAGTACCGTATGTGCCAGAAAATTCATGAATCAGGGGTTATAGGCGTTTCTTTGGAATGGTTATTTGTGATACAAGGTTCACTCAAAACGGCCTGATATAAAAATCTTTTTGTCGGTTCTTTTTAATTACCCGGCGTATTTACGGTACGTTTGCAAAAAAACAACGCTCATGGAAATCACAAAAAACAAGGTAGTTCTTCTTACGTACGACTTATCCATCAAAGGTCCCGATGAAGAGGAATTTGAATTGGTAGAAGCCATTGGAGAAGACGAACCGATGGGCTATATACATGGAATGAGTGGCTATCCAGAACGGTTTGAAGACAGTTTGGAAGGACTTAAGCCAGGCGATACCTTTGACTTCTCTATTTCACCCGACGAAGGATACGGACAACGCGATCCGGAAGCCGTTGTCGATCTTCCGCTGGATGTTTTCCGGGTGAACGGGGAAATCGATCAGGAACTGATTCAGGTAGGCAATGTATTACCGATGACGAACGATGAAGGCCAGCAAATGAATGGTCGTATCGTGGAAGTTAGCAATGATGCCGTATGGATGGACTTTAATCACCCACTGGCTGAAATGCAACTTCACTTCACGGGTAAAATCCTCGACGTTCGGGAAGCTACGCCTACCGAACTGAGCCACGGACACGTTCACGGTGACGGTGGCATCCATCACTAAGAAAGTCCGTCAAAGAAAGATTATGATTTGATTCATAATCTTTCTTTGTTTACAGGCCTACCGTACTCTTCAACCTGCACCCCAAACTTCCGCAGGAACTCTACTCCCTCATCCACGCCGATGCCTTTGTACTTTGCGTACGAATCTTTGAAAACCACGCGGCGAATCCCCATCGAGTAAATAATCCGGGCACAGGCGATACAGGGCGAAAGCGTTACGTAGATCGTTGCTCCTTCGATGCTGGCTCCGAGTTTAGCCGCGTACAGAATGGCGTTTTGCTCGGCGTGCAGGGCTAATGAACAGCTGCCTTTCGAATCACGGGGACAACCCACTTCCGGAAATTCTTCATCACAATTGTGCGTACCCGCTGGCGGTCCATTGTAACCGATGGAAATAATTCGCGTGTCTTTGGTAAGGACCGCTCCGACCTGAGCTTTAATGCAGTGGGACCGCTTGGCCAAGTTCACGGCCAGATCCATAAAAATATCGTCAAAATGGGGTTTCAAAGGATTCCAATCTTCGTAGGTATCAGCCGATTGATTCTCAGCGATCTACCTTACTGGTTTAATAAATTTGGCAGCAGCGTATCTCACACTGGCCCTTTCCATCGTTTATTTTTGCCGAAAGTTCCGACAATAAAACGACGTACGCTTACTTAAACTATGAAATTATTTCATTTCGTTGGCATGGGCTGTTTAATGGCTCTCTCCGTACAGGCCCAAACGGATTCCACCGCCAAGAGTACCGCCGCTGAAATTATCCAGCCGCAGCTACGGCCCAGTCCGCTGGCTTTAGCCCAATATAAAACCGAAACCTGTTACCTCAAGCTTACGTACGGACAACCCATGCGAAAGGGACGGGAAATTTTTGGGAAACTGGAACCCTATGGAAAAATCTGGCGGACCGGAGCGAACGAAGCTACGGAACTAACCATTACAAAAGAGGTGAAATTGGCCGGACGATCGGTTCGACCGGGTACCTATACCCTTTTCACGATTCCGAACCCGGACTCCTGGACGATTGTTCTTAATTCGGAACTGGGTCAGTGGGGTGCTTTCAACTATAAAGCCGAAAACGATTACTTACGCGTGGACGTTCCCGCTCAGAAAAACGATCAGGTTTACGAAGCCCTTACCTTTCGCTTCGAGGAAACCGAAGCCGGTGCCGATCTTCATCTGATGTGGGACGACGTTCGGGTACGCATTCCTTTCGCGTTCGTTAAATAAGGAAAAGGCCCGAGGCATTCGAATCCCTCGGGCCTTTTCGTATCAAAGCGTTTGTTTAACCCTGGCCAGGCCGTAACCAGTCCGGGCGATTGGTCGTTACGACGGCTTTTAATTCGTTCAGAATCGAATACAGACCAAAGTAGGTACGATTCACGTACAAACCATGCTGACTCCCCCGGGCTACTTTAGACTTTCGGATCTCTTCGATTCGCTGTAACTGATCGGCAAAGGCATACACCTCCTGGAAATACGCATCGTTGCCAAAATCAAAGGTTTCCTCCTTGAAGGGTCGTCCCAGCAGGTGAATCATTTGGATGAACAGACCCGAGAATAACTGCTTTTCGTGGTCTGAATCGGACGGATACAGGAATTCCAGATTATAGAAAATTTGTTCCGTCCGCTCGCGATCCGCCACCGTATCGGGGTTGATCAGGGCGAAATAGTTGTCGTAATAAAAGGTCGGAATGTCTTTGATACAGCCGAAATCGATTACGCCCGTCGTGCCGTCCGGCCGCAGCAGAAAATTACCCGGATGCGGATCGGCGTGTACCTGCCGAAGCGTGTGAATCTGGTAGTCGTAAAAATCCCATAGCGTCTGTCCAATCCGGTTGCGTACCTCCTGACTGGGGTTGGTTGCCAGAAAATCGCTGAGGTGTTTGCCCTCCAGCCAGTCCATCGTCAGAATCCGACGAGCTGAAAGTTCCGGATAGTAGGTCGGAAATACCAGGCCCTCAATGTGAGCACAGGCCTGAGTAATTTCACCCCCCCGGCGTAGCTCCAGTTCGTAATCGGTTTCTTCCAGCAAACGCAGCTCTACCTCCGCCGTGTAGCGGTCCACATCCTTTTCATTCAATCCGAAAAGGGTTTTCGCCATGGGCTTTACCATCTTCAGATCGGAACTGATACTATCTGCCACACCGGGATACTGCACCTTTACCGCTAGGTTCTTCCCGTCTTTCGTCGCCCGGTGTACCTGACCAATGGAAGCCGCAGCAGTCGCTTCCACATTAAAAGTGTCGTACAAGGCCGAAGGCGATTTACCGAAAAACTTTTGGAAGGTTTTCACCACCAGCGGAGCCGATAACGGAGGAGCCGAGTACTGCGACAGTTGAAAGCGTTCGGAATACTGCCGGGGCAACAGATTCCGATCCATGGACAGCATTTGGGCCACTTTCAAAGCCGAGCCCTTTAACTGGCTCAGGGACTCGTAAATGTCAACGGCGTTATCCTCGTGTAGCTCATCCCGACTCAGATCCGGGTTCACCAGCTTCTTTACATTATGCTTCAGGTAATTTCCTCCAATTTTGACTCCTGTTTTTACGAATTGCGTCGCACGGGCTACTTTGGAGGTTGGAATCGATTGTTGGGATTTCATAAAACGTGGGCCTGGTTAACGATTTTGATAAAGAAACTTGGCCAGATCCAGTACGGAATCCAGAGCCGATACGCCAATCAGATCAAATGCCGTGTTGACGGCCTTCTCGATGGCAGTATCCGTTTTCTCAAAACCTTTCGACGTGTCTTTACTCCAGAAATCGAGTAGCCACATCGTTTGGTACCAAAATGCAGTAGGATATTTAGTTTCGACCAGCTGCCGGGACTTCACTTCCTGGCTCTCCCGCCCTTCAGCCATCAGGTCTTTGATGAATTTTTCAAACTGATATTTAAATTCTTCCAGAGCCGCGGGCGTACGCAGGGATCGCTGCATACGGAAATCTTTCAGGCTGCGAAGTACAAAGCTGCGGTTGCTGGTCAGTACTTCGATCCAGGTGTAGTAAAACGCCAGCAACTTTTCCCGAACAGAATACGTGTGAAAAACCTCGTCACTTTTCAGGCGGACGAGCGTCTGCTCAAAAAAGCCTACCCAAACGCCGCTTTCAATCTGTTCAAATGAATTATAGTATTCGTAGAACTCGGTTTCTTTTACCTTCAGCTTCTTGGCAAAGGCATAGATCGACGCCGGTTGCTGCCCCTCTTCGAGCAGATGCATCATGTAAGCGTCTTTGATTTTATCGGGAGAAGTAGCCATAAAGATCGTTTGAAAGAGTACGCACAAATCTATCTTTTCAAACGATAATCTGGTATCAGTAGTTTCTCGGAAAAAGAATATTCAGCCAATAATTTATAAGCGGCCGATTTTTATACGTGAATTCAGCTTTCTTTGCTTTCAAGACCTATTCGTTCAACGAACCCAGCGTACGCTGCATTACATCTTTCCATGAGGTTTCTTTATCTGGCCAGTACCGTTTTACTGGTATCCATCATCTGGCTTACCATTAACAAGTATCGCGACCTGGCATCGCCGGGAGCTTATACCGAACCGGATCATCTCGAAGAGCTACTCGCTGACGTCAAAAAAAAGTTACCCCCCGGTGCTAGCTTGGTATGAAAGCGAATGTTGCTCCCGACCGGGTTGACATGCTTTATTTTAAATCAACGCTGGTGTTAGCCCCTATGGTAGTCGAGCTGGCCGAAAGGGATACCATGCTCATCCTTGAAGAACCCGGACTTCCTCCCCTCGCTCTGGATAACTACGAACGTATCGTCAGTGGGGGCAATCAAGAGTTAACCTATCGTGTAGTACACCTGAAACGTTAATATGTTAATCTTTGCCTGTATTGCTGCCACCGTCATTGCTTTTATTGAGGTCAGCTCTTTTTTGCATAAAGGAGACCGATCCCGGGGAGGTTTAAGCTATTCCTTTGCCTTTGCCTTACTGCTTGCCCTGGTCGGTTATTCCTATTACCTGAGTTTAGTCGCTTCCATTCCTTACCCGCTCGTATTAGCCGGACTCGTCGTTGTTCCTGGAATAGCCCTGGCCTTATACGCAGTCCGCCACCACGATCGCTCCTGGTCGTTACCGACATTTGAACGGCCGGGCCGGGTGCTTCTTCTGCTCGTCGGGCTGTTGGCGGCCACGCTACCGTTCAACAAGCAAATCTATCGATGGGGCGATTGGGACGCGTGGGCCATCTGGAACCTTCATGCCAAATACCTTTTCTATCCCGAATACTGGACTAATTTATTCACCAACAAGTTAGTCAAAACGCATCCGGATTACCCGCTGATGCTGCCATCGCTGGTAGCGTATATGTGGAGAGGTGTGGAGACGGCAACGCCGCTGGCTCCGATGATTTTGGCTCATCTGGTCTACTTTGCCATTCCGGTAACGGTGTTTCTCGGACTGACCCGCTTCAACTATGTGTTTCCGGCGGTTGTCGCTCTTTGTGTGTTTGCCCTGGATACTAAATTCATCGAGATTGCCCGCTCGCAGTATTCCGATACCCTGCTGGCCTTTTTCATTCTCATCGCGTTTGTGATGTACAAGGAAACCCAACAGGGCATCGACCGGCGACTGTTTTTTCTACTGGCTTCATCGCCGGTAGTACAACCTGGGTAAAAAATGAAGGAGCTCTGTTTTTCCTAACGTTTTCGTTTGCGGTGCTTTGCTTTCATTTCCGAAACTTCAGAACGATCCTGCACTACGCGGCGGGTGCGTTGCTCCCGTTTCTTATCCTGGTCCACTTTAAGGTGGTATACGCTCCCGCCAATGACCTGATTCACGCGGGTCGAGGTACCGATCTGCTTGATTTAATTGTCAATCCGGATCGCTACGGGTTGATCATTACCTATTTCTTTAGAACCGGTTTTACGTATTATTCAGTAGTACTGGTTTTACTGACGTTGCTGCTCGTAAAGAAAATCGCCTTTGTGAAGTCCCTGCCAATGCTGGTTGTAGGTTTACTGCTTTCAGGTTATTTTGTGATTTACCTTACTACGCCGAATGACCTGGAATGGCACCTCAGTCAATCTATTGAACGGCTGTTCCATCATATTTATCCGGCCTGTCTGTATTTACTCCTGCTAAAAGTAAGTACGCATTCCCCCGGTTTTAAAACGGTGATTGTTTGACCGGGAAAGACTATTTCAATAAAAAAGAGAACGCTCATGAGGAGCGTTCTCTTTTTTATTGAAATAAGACCACAGGTAGCGTTTATACTCCATCGACAGAAATCAAACAAAAAAGGCACACTTGCGTGTGCCTTTCGTGATTCCGCTGGGATTCGAACCCAGGACCCAT
>NZ_NMPS01000090.1:0-34532 GCF_002261125.1 Siphonobacter sp. BAB-5385
AAAAACCGCCTTTTTCATCCGCAACGCGGTGGCTTTGTGCAGGATGAAAAGAGCGGTGTTCGCGATACTGACTAAACAACCAGCCGCATTTACAGGACGAAATAACCATCCTATGATACTAGTTGATTGAATAACGATGGAAGACCAGCCCGGCATGACTAAAAACAGCCCTATTATGATCGGACCTCTTACTGTATAAATTAAACCCTTCTATAACCTCAACACAAAACCCATGCTCCTCACCTATATTCCTCAATCCTTTCGCATTGAAATGCTGAAAACCCGCAATACCGCCGCTTTCTGGCTGACGGTAGCGGGTGCGGCCTTCGCTCCGGTACTCCTGTGCATTGGCTACCTGGCCAAACCCCAAAACTTTTTCATGCCAGCGAAGGCGGCCATCAGTGCCTGGGATTTGTTTGCGGGTCGCTGCTGGCAAATCAACATTGCTCTATTCCTGCCTTTTTTCATTGTACTCATCAACAGTATGGTGGTGAATATTGAACACCGTTCCAATACCTGGAAGTACGTTTTTACGCAGCCCTTCCCCAAAGCTTCCGTCTGGTTAGGAAAGCTGCTGCTCATTCAGGCGTTGATACTGTTGAATTTCATTTTGTTCAATTCTCTCATTATAGTAGCCGGGTTCACTCTTTCGTTCATCAACGAAAACTATGGTTTCGGCAATCAGGGGCCTGATCTGACGATGTGGCTGAAAGCGACGACAAAAGCTTATCTGGCAACGCTGGCGATATCGGGCATTCACTACTGGCTCGCCACCCGGATCAAGAACCTCATCGTACCTATTGGTATGGCGTTGATGGGATTAGTGCTGGCAACCATTCTATTACAACAGAAATGGGAATACATTGACTGGTTTCCGTATGCGTATACGATTCTGTCTGCTCGGTTACAGCCGGAGGGGCTATTACAGAAGCACGAATGGATTAGTATCGGGTATTTTATTGTTTTGAACGTAATCGGGTATTTGGACATTTCTCGCCGTAATATGGGATAAATACCAAATAAAATAGAAGATTAAACAGAAATTAAAAGAGTTTAGGGCGTTGGATGTTTTGCAGGACTGCCGTATTTTGGCCGGATTTTTAACGTACCCCATTGCAATTCATGTCAACTTCAGTATCCCTGTCTACGTCTTCAACGCGTTCGGCCTATACGCTCATTCTGGTAGCAGCACTGGGCTATTTTGTGGATGTCTACGACCTGATTTTATTCGGCGTCATTCGTAATCCGAGCCTGCGGGAACTCGGCGTTCCTGAAGATCAGTTACTGGCTCAGGGCACTACGCTTTTTAACTGGCAAATGGCCGGGATGCTGCTCGGGGGTATTTTCTGGGGCGTTATCGGTGATAAGAAAGGCCGCAAATCCGTACTGTTTGGTTCGATCGTGATGTATTCGCTGGCCAATGCTATCAACGGTCTCATTAACGATTTAACCGTCTACGCCGTCCTGCGTTTCATCGCGGGTGTGGGGCTGGCCGGTGAACTGGGAGCCGGGATTACCCTCGTCAATGAAACCATGCCCAAGGAAAAACGCGGGTACGGGACATTGATCGTAGCGGGTTTTGGAGCTTCGGGAGCCGTATTTGCGGCATTACTCCCCGAATGGATTCCGAACTGGCGAGTGCTGTACTTTATCGGTGGCGGTTTGGGACTGGCTTTGTTGACGTTGCGAATCGGTACCTATGAATCGGATCTATTTGAGAAAACCGAACAGTCCAATGTGACGAAAGGCGATTTCCTGAGTCTGTTTACAAACGGTGCCCGGTTCAGGAAATACCTGGCCTGTATCTTCATTGGCATTCCCATCTGGTACGTGATTTCGGTACTGGTTCTTTCCGCACCGGAGTTGGTGAAAGCCCTGGGGGTAAGTGGTATCCGGCCCAACCTCACCATCGCTTACCTGTACGCCGGACTTTCACTGGGTGATATAGGCGTTGGTTTGCTGAGTCAGCAGATTCGTAGCCGGAAAAAAGCCATTTATTTTTATCTGATTATTCTATCTTCACTAGTTATTTTTTACCTGAATTCCAGCGGATTATCCCCGCAGGGTTTTTACTGGCTGTGTTTTGCCCTCGGATTTTTTGCGGGTTACTGGGCCATGTTTGTCACGATGTCTTCCGAGCAATTTGGTACCAATCTACGGGCTACGGTTACCACGACCATTCCTAATTTCGTTCGTGGGGCCGTGATTCCCATCAGTATTCTGTTTAAAGCCTTTATTCCGTCGCTGGGCCTGATTGGTTCAGCGTTGACGGTTGGAATGGTCTGTCTGATCCTGGCCTTTATTTCCAACTGGAGCGTGGAAGAAACCTTTGCCAAAGAACTGGATTACGTGGAATAATAGCCGCAGAGTCAGGTGCCAGTTATACGCTTCCGGAAGTTTCAATTTTCGGAAGCGTATAACCAGGCGTGTGCAGTACGAACCTCCTGTACGATGAAACCAAGCTTCGGCGTGCTAAAGCTTTGGTTCCTGTTGCACAAAATTCACAATACGGCGGTCCACCCAGTACAGTCCATCTTTCGAGGCCTCATAAAAGCCGCAATGGCCGCCCAAACGGGGCGTTTCCAGCCACAGGTAATCCGATTGCCGGGCCAGCGTTTCGGGAGAACAGCTGGGCGAAAGAATGGGGTCATTTTGAGCGTTGAGCAGCAGACTCCGTACCCGAATGTTAGAAAGATAGGGTAAAGCCGAGGTCGCTTCTGCGTAGTCCTTCCAGCCAAAAAAGGGTGAAATATATTCGTTGGAAAAGTCGTCGAGGGTACGGTAGCGATCAAACTGAGCGTATAGCTGTTGATCGATCAGATGCTTTCGTGTCGACAGAAACTTGCGTAATTTTCGCAGAAAGTACCATTCATAAAAGGTGCCCCGGCAGGCGGCCATACTCCCCGGCATATCCGTAGGGGTAGAGACAGCCACTACCGACTGGATAGCGTCGGAAAGTTGCGAACCCTGCTCGCCGGCGTACTTCAAGGCTAAATTTCCGCCCTTGCTGAAACCAACGAGCGAAATCGAGGTATAACCTTTGCCCAGTGCATATTGAATTACTTCAGCCAAATCGTCAGTGCTGCCGTGGGTCGTCATTTTTTCGAGCCGATTGGCCTCGCCACTCAAACCCCGGTGATTCCAGGCTAAAGCGTCGAAGCCCGCTTCATTGAAGGCCCGCACGGCTCCAAGCATGTATTGACGGGTCGAATTTCCCAGGTAACCGTGCGTAAGCAAAGCCAGCGAAGGCTTGCAGGGATGGGGCTGCTGGGACCAACTCCAGTCTAAATCCAGAAAGTCACCATCCACCAATTCCAGACGTTCTCTGGTATACGTCACTCCGGCCACGCGTCGCAGCGTACTCGGATAAATCGTGGAGAAATGAGCATTCTGCATCCAGAACGGAGCAGTATAGGTAGAATGAGTAAGGATCGGCATATCAGGTCGCTGCTACAGGAAAGCAAGGGGGCGGATGAAAAAGTTTTGTAAAAAATGGTATATTATTTTTTGATATTAACGAAGAACTATACGTTTAAGTAGGAGTTAGGGCGAAACCACTGCGTAATTTATTCCTGGCACAGTCCTTTCGCCTTATACCTACCGCGAACTTTTTCGTAGTTTCGTTTTTCGATCGATTGTTTTTCCTGCCAACATGACAGGTACTTGCTATATGAATAATAAAAAGACGGATTCCCTTGCTAACCTGCGTCTGGTCGAAATGTCTGATTTTGACAGTATGGAAATGATTCCGCTGTCTGCCGGAGATTTTGATGATAATGATGACCCCGCTACCTATGCCGAACAATTGCCCATCTTACCCATCCGGAACATTGTGTTGTTTCCGGGAATGGTTATTCCGGTAACTGTAGGTCGTCAGAAATCCATTCGTCTGGTTAAAAAGCAGTACAAGTCCAAGAATAAAGTAGTAGGAGTAGTAGCCATGGCGAATCCCCAGAAGGAGGAGCCTACTGCGGATGATCTCTACCGGGTTGGTACGCTGGCTAATATTTTGAAAATGATTGTTTTACCCGATGGTAATGTCACCATTATCGTACAGGGGAAAAAGCGTTTTCAGATTGAAGAGTTTCTGAAAGAAGAGCCGCACTTTCTGGCCAAGGTTTCGTACGTGGATGACAATTTCCCGGCTAAACCCAACCGCGAAGCCAAAGCTCTGATTCAGTCCCTGCGGGATGCTGCTCATAAAAGTCTGAATCTGAATCCGGAAATTCCCCGCGAAGCTCAGATTGCCCTAGATAACATTGAATCCAATAACTTCCTGATTCATTTCCTGTCGGCGAATACCAACGCTGATCAGCCTGAGAAGCAGGCCCTGCTGGAAACGTTCGATTCACTACAACAGGCAACCAAGTTGCTGGAGGTGATGCTGAAGGACATTCAGTTGCTGGAAATGAAACGGGAAATCCAGTCGAAAGCCAGCAGTGAAATTGATCAGCAACAGCGGGATTACTACATCCGGCAGCAGATCAAAGTGCTTCAGGAAGAGCTGGGTATTGATTCCCCCGAACAGGAAATTGATGCCTTACAGGCTAAAGCCGCTCAGAAGAAATGGAGCAAGGAGGTCAGTGAGCAGTTTCAGAAAGAAATCAGCAAACTACGTCGGACCAACCCGATGTCGCCGGAGTATCCCATTGGGATGAACTACCTGGAGCTGATGGTTGACCTGCCCTGGAACGAGCATACCAAAGATTTCTTCGACCTTAAAAAAGCTCAGAAGATTCTGGATCAGGATCACTTCGGACTGGAGAAAGTCAAAGAACGCATCATCGAATACTTGGCCGTACTGAAAATGAAGGGCAACATGAAAGCCCCCATTTTGTGTCTGTATGGCCCTCCGGGCGTCGGTAAAACTTCGCTGGGTAAATCCGTAGCCAAAGCCCTCGGACGTAAGTACGTACGGATGGCTCTGGGTGGTGTACACGATGAGTCCGAAATCCGGGGCCACCGGAAAACGTACATCGGTGCCATGCCGGGTAAGATCATCCAGAACATTCGGAAGGCGAAATCTTCCAACCCAGTCTTTATTCTGGATGAGATTGATAAAGTGTCCAGTGACTTTCGGGGCGATCCATCCTCGGCCTTACTGGAAGTATTGGATCCCGAACAGAACAGCAGTTTCCAGGATAATTATCTGGAAGTAGAATACGACCTGTCGAAAGTACTATTCATTGCAACAGCCAACTCGCTTGAACCCATTCAGCCCGCTCTTCGCGACCGGATGGAAATCATTGACTTGACGGGTTATACGATGGAAGAAAAGGTACAGATTGGTAAAAAGTACCTGATTCCCAAGCAAAAACACGAACACGGCCTGGACGGTAAAATGCTGAATTTTACTGACGCAGCCGTTCAGAAAATCATTGAAGGCTATACCCGTGAATCGGGGGTACGAGCCCTGGAGCAGAAAATTGGTTCGCTGGTTCGGAAAATCACCAAGGCCATCGCTCTGGAGGAAGAGTATCCCAAAACCGTTCGGCCCGAAGATGTAATCAAACTGCTGGGGCCCGAAACGTTTGACAAGGACGAGTACGACAATAACGATACCGCTGGTGTCGTGACGGGTCTGGCCTGGACTAGCGTGGGGGGTGAAATTCTGTTCGTTGAATCAAGCCTGAATCGGGGACGTGGTACGCTTACCTTGTCGGGTCAGTTGGGCGATGTCATGAAAGAATCAGCCATTACGGCCCTGAGTTACCTGAAAGCTCACGCGGAGGAACTCAACATCGACGAGCGACTTTTCGAGTACTATAACCTGCACGTTCACGTACCGGCGGGGGCAGTACCGAAAGACGGACCGTCGGCGGGGGTTACGATGATTACCTCGATGGCATCGGCCTTTACGCAGCGGAAAGTGAAGTCGAATCTGGCCATGACGGGTGAGATTACCCTGCGTGGAAAAGTACTTCCCGTGGGTGGCATCAAGGAGAAAATTCTTGCTGCGAAACGAGCCGGTATCAAAGAGGTGATCCTGTGTACGAAGAACCGCAAGGACATTGAAGAAATCAATAAATCGTACATCCAGGATCTGACGTTCCACTATGCCGACCGGGTGGAAGACGTGTTGAAAGTGGCTCTGCTGGAAGAAAAAGTGGAACGCCCGATCAACTTCGTATTCCCCGAGGATAAAGGGAAACCAGTAGATACCACCACCACTGAAGTGGTCGTATTGAATTAATACTGAATTACTACAAACGAGAAAGGCTGCCCGGTAAGGCAGCCTTTCTGGCTTAAAAAGCATTAGATTAAAACCGATTTTTAAAAAAGGACTGAATACGCTGATCTTTGCTTCGAATCAGTAGTTTCCCAAACAGCGTTTTTTGAGTGAGCGAAGAAGCCACGGCATGGATACCTGCTGCCTGCCGACCGGAAGTACTGCTTCCGTACAAAGCTGTTTGCAGTAAGGCCTCCTGCGTACTGCCCAGCGGATACAGGTTAAAAGGTTCCGACAATACGATAGCGGGCGTAAATCCTGCCGTGTAATCCGATTGCCCCAGGCTATTGTAGACTTTAACAATGATGGGTTGCAGAGCGTATTTGATCTTACCCGAATCGTCGGTCAGGGTGGTCGAACCTACGTTTTTTCCATACGTGGTTTCGCCAATCAGCTGCACGTTCATGTACGGCTTTAATCCATTGATCACCAGCTCACTTGCGGAGGCCGTCCATTCCGACGTCAGGATGGTAACCTTGCTGATCTGATTCCCCACATTATTAACTTCATTGGTAAAATAGGCGTTGAACGAATCGCTACCGTACTGTTGCTGCAGATACTTATTCAGCTCAGTGTTGTATTCTTCGCGGTAGAAAACCTGATCGGCACCGCTGTATTTAACAATCATACTGGCCAGATTGATAGCCGTAGCACCCGATCCACCGGGATTGTAGCGTAAATCCAGAACCAACTCCTGAATGCCCGCCGCTTTAAAGTGGGCGAAAATCTGCCGCAGGTGATTGTCGTACGCATTGCTGGACGAGCCATTCGGACTCGATACAAACTGGTTATACAAGAGATAACCTACGCTCTTTCCGTTGACGGTGTACACGGAATCCAGGTAAACCGGATCTTCCTGAAAAGTCGTTGCCGTTACGGATCGGGTGGTACTCGTATCATCCAGGGTGCCCGTGGTGGTATTGACTGTACCGAGGGTAAATGCGGACGTCGTTCCCGACCCATACAGTAATTCACTGTAGTTGTTAACGGTCAATGTCGTACCGTTCACTTTCGTAAAGACATCCCCCCGTTTGAAACCGGCCAGATCAGCGGGTGAATTTTTCAGTACGTACAGTACCTGCCCCACCACATTTACATTCGCATTATCCCGGTAAAAGAGCCGGAATTGCATACCCGTGGTCAGGCTTTCCCCGTTAAGGGCCGCTTCCAGCGATTCGGCATCCGAAGAAAGGTAAGAAAAACGGTCGCCCTGCGGATTCGTCGTTGCGTTATAGGTGTAGAGCAGGGAATTAAAATAATCCTCCGGAGCGAGGGTCTGATCGGTCGTATTTTCCACCGGTAGCTGATCCGTCCAGAGATAATAGGCCTGCATTTGTTCGTAAATCCATTGGTTAATCGGCGTATTTTCTTCCGAGTGGGTAGCGGGCGTAGTCGCATCCGTATCTTTTTTGCAGCCCGTCAGTAAGGCAAGGGCCAGTAGGGAATAAGTGATTGCGTATTTCACGGTGCTGGTTGCGATTGTTTACTGACCTATACGCAGGCTTGAAAACGGACGTTAGTCAACGGAAAACACTAGCCGATACTCGCCGCATTTTTAGCGACGGGGCGTGCCGAAAAGGCTACGTTCGCAGGGATTGGTATACTTCTTTCGCCCCAGGCTGTCCGTACTGTCATACTCCTTTAACGCGTCCTTCTTTCATGAAACCGGAACGTTTGCATTTCAAAGACGATGGTGTAATACCTAACAACGCCTTACCCTTATTGATCTATTCCGCGGTTTTTAAAGCGGGAGAAAAGGACCTGGCCCGGCGATTCGAGACGCTCTTTTCCGAACATCGCTGGCGTAATTCCTGGCGAAATGGAGTGTATCCCTATCACCACTACCATAGTATTTCGCACGAAGTACTGGGCGTCTACAGCGGACAAGCCACTTTACAAATGGGTGGCGAAAAAGGACAGTCGATCCACGTACAGGCGGGCGATGTGCTGGTGATTCCAGCGGGCGTTGGTCACAAGAAGCTCGAAGCCAGTAGTGATTTTGGCGTGGTAGGAGAGTATCCCGAAGGCAAAGACTGGGATTTACTGAAGGGTGAAAAGGGCGACCGTCCCCAAGCGGATCGAAACATTGCTGCCGTACCCATGCCATCGCAGGATCCGGTGACGGGTGCGAAAGAAATGCCGGAATGGCATACGTAGGAATTGAGTTTACGTCGTAGACGCCCGACTAGCATTCACCCGGCTCGCTCCGATTTATAACCCTTATGGAATGATCGGGCGAGCCGGGGAACAGACCTGAAACTGTAACCCCGGAGGGGTTTAATTTCAATAGCCCCGTATGCAATGCGGGGGATAGGATGTTAAGAATTCGCGTCGGAGACGCTCGACCAGTGCCGCCCCGATTCATGCCATGAGGATTATAAATCGGGGCGATCTAGTGATCTTTATCCTACCTGAATGGAAACCCTTGAATCAGGCTATTTACTACCGCCCAGCGAAGCCCCCGCACTCTTGTTTACCGCTTGTACTAAGCTAGCCAGCTTACCGCTCAGGGACTGAATCGCCGTTTTGTACCGATTCTCCAGGTCCGGCAGATTCGCGGTCGATTTTAAGGAAGCCTCGTACAACAAACCGGGTAACATCCAGGACGCATAGCCACTGTACGGATCCGAGGATGCGTACAGGGAACGGTACCAGGAGCCAAAGGCCATGCCTTTCTTATCAATAAACGACTGTTCGAGCTGAAGCATAATCTTGTTGAGTTCCTGAGCTTTATCCGTACGACCCGCCGCCAGATAGCTTTGGCGGGCTGCTTCCGCTGCTTCCGCATTCTTTTTCAGATCCGCTACTGTGGCTAGTAAGGGTTCGATGGAGTACGTAGGAGCGTAGGCCTTGATCGCTTTCTCGGCGGCTTTCAAGTGCGTGGTCAGGTCACTGGCGTAGCGAACCAGATCATAGGGCAGGATGTCCGCATTGGCGAGTCGCAGGGCCATCGTTCCGACCACCTGTTCCACCATTGGACCCATCTTATAGGTAGAATCGACGAATTTATGGTAGAAGAACAGATCGTCGTAGGAAGAGTGATATAACGTAGGACCGCCCACGCCTGCACTGAGGGAAGGTACGCCCACGTGCATGTATGGACCGATGTGATCGGAGCCACCACCGAGGTTACCGATGGTCGGCTCATTGGCCGCCAGTGCCGGAGCCGAGGACGCAATTCCAACCGTACTGCCACTGCGGGGCGAAGTCTGAGCCAGCCAATGCTGATAGACCGTTTTGTTGGAATCCGGATACGCTACGGCTTGGGTGGCTTCAATAAGTAGCTTTTTCAGTGAAGGCGAAGCACTGGCCCCGAATACCCGACCCGAAACGGCAGCATCGAAGTTCATGTACGCCACGGCGTTTTTGGTCAGTTCATCCCGAAATTGTTCGGCCCATTCGGCCGAGCCGATTACGCCGAATTCTTCCGCATCCCAATGGGCTACTTTAATAGTACGGCGGGGTTTCTGCCCGGCTTTCGCCAGCTTACCCAATGATTCCGTGAGGCCCAGTAGCATAGCCGTACCGCTATTAGGGTCCGTTGAACCGTAAGCCCAGGCGTCGTAATGGCATCCGGCGATGATCCATTCGTTTGGAAATTCAGTACCCGTCAGCGTACCTACGACTTCGTACACGCGGGTAATGGCAATCTCTTGTTTCACTTTCAGGCGTACGGTCAGGCCTGGTCCGCCTTCGAGTCGGTAGGTGAAGGGCAAGCCGCCCTGCCAGCCCGTGGGTACCGCCTTCGCTCCCTTCATTTGCTTCATGATTTCCAGAGCGGAGGCGTACGGAATGGGAGTTACTGGAATTTTATGCAAATCCACGTCTTTCGGATCGAGGCGTTTTACCTTCACTTTGCCATCGATGGGAAGTGCTGGCTCAAAAGGGGTCAACGGATCACCCGTATAATTTACGGTCAACAAAGAACCGCGTTGAATAACGCTTTCACTGGGCTGAGGACCTTCCGGAAACGTCAGACCTTTGGCGTAGCCATTGTCCGCCGGATCGGTATAAATGATGAGGCCCGCCGCCCCCGCCGCCTGAGCAAACTGGGCCTTATAGCCCCGGAAATTACCGCCATACCGGGCCAGTACGACTTTGCCCTGTACCGAAATGCCCAGAGCTTTGAGCTTCTCGAAATCTTCTTTTCGACCGTAATTGGCGTACACCACTTCCGCCGTTACATCGCCCGACCCGGAGTAGGCGTTCCAGCCGGGCATCAGCCGGGGGTCGCTGGCGTATTTGTCTTCCGGAAAAAGATATTCGCGGATGTTGAGAGGCTGCCGAATGGGCTGTACGACTTCCACGGCCACTTCGCCCGGACCTTTGGGTAAGTAAATGTCATGCGGATAAATGTCCACCTGCCAGCCTGCTTTTCGCATGGTTTCAGCGATGTAATCGCGGACTTTCTCGTTTTCGGGAGTACCGGCTACGTGTGGTACGCTCGTCAGACGGGTTAAATGCTCTTTATAAGTCGCCGCCGACTGGTGTTTCTTGAATTCAGCTTCCAGGTTTAGCTCAGAAGTCTGACGGTTCGGTGTAAATCCGGTAAGCTGCTGGGCTTGTACCAGACTCGTCAGTCCAAAGGCGAATAGGGGTAGAAGTACGGTTTTCATCGGAAAGAACGTGTTGAAACGGGTGAAAGACGGGGTTCGAAAGACAAACAAAAGCGAGTCCTCGAAAACTGATTGAAAAATACAGGAAAGGCCACGGAAAATAAGGTCCAAGGAAGAAAATACCGTTGAAAATTACGCAAATCGTGGATTTGTTGAAATGAATTCCTGCCATCCCTAGCAGAATCCGTATGGCTTGCCCATTTTTGCGGGTTGTTGATTCCGTATCTTTCTTTCTATGAAAAACCGCTTACTTTCACTGGACGTGCTTCGGGGGCTTACCATTATGCTCATGACGGTCGTCAACAATCCCGGCGACTGGGGTCACGTCTACCCTCCATTGCTTCACGCCGAATGGCACGGGTATCACCCCACAGACCTGGTTTTTCCCACCTTTCTGCTCATCGTAGGGGTGTCGGTCGTGCTGGCTATGCCGCATAAACGCTGGGATTCGGATACACTGCTAAAAATTGCGATTCGAACCCTACGCATTTTTTGTCTGGGCTGGTTTCTATTCTTTTTCTCGAAAATTCAATTGCCGGGTCTGGAAGGGCCAACTTTGCTGCTGGGACGACTGGCGATCATGGCGATACTTGCCTGGGCTTTATTCAGCGAATACGAAAAGAAGTATCAATTCTATGTCGCCCTTAGCACCTTCCTGCTCATGATCCTTCTGGCCTTTGGCGGTTTTGATGCGTATGAGACAGTCCGCATTCCCGGTGTTTTGCAACGCATTGCGATGGTGTACGGACTAATTGCGGTGCTGTACTTGCGAACTTCCTGGCAGGTACAGGCCGTTGTAGGGGTGACCGTACTGCTGTTGTATTGGGGACTAATGACGCTGATTCCCGTACCCGGTGTGGGTGAAGCCAATCAGGACAAAGGAACCAATCTGGCCGCCTGGTTGGATTATACGTTGTTGCCGGGCCATTTATGGGCGAGTGCCAAAACCTGGGACCCGGAAGGAATTTTAAGTACCTTACCCGCTCTCGGTACGGGCATTGCGGGGCTTTTGACTGGTACCTTACTGCGTACACCAAGCCTGACGGGTCCGCAGAAAGCCCGGTATTTGTTGCTGGCAGGTCTGGGTGGTATTGTACTTGGAAGTGTATGGCATATTGTATTTCCTATCAATAAAGCCCTGTGGACGAGTTCGTACGTAGTAGTAGCCGCGGGTTGGGCTTTGGTGGTATTGAGTGGACTGTACTATTGGATTGATGTCAAAGGTAGTAAAGGGTGGACGCTGCCGTTTGTCGTGTTCGGGGTCAATCCCATGCTTGTTTTCTTTTTCTCAGGAATCATTCCCCGTATTCTTTCCGCGATTCCGGTTCACACGAACGGAAAGTCCGTAAGTCTGCAACACTATTTGTATAGCGATCTACTGGTTCCGCAATTTTCCAATCCAATGAATGCTTCTTTGGCCTGGGCTTTACTGTACCTGGCTTTCTGGGGACTGATTGTCTGGGTTTTATACCGAAAAGGAGTCGTAGTAAAAGTTTAAGAAAATAACAATAGCATTACTGACGTACAAAAAGAGAGGCGTTCCGAACTTCGGAACGCCTCTCTTTTAGAAATAGAATAGCAACAGCTTTATGGAATAGCCACTTTCACTGTTGAATTTTGAGAAGCATTTTCCAGACGAATCAGGTACAGACCTGCCCCGAGGGAAGCCGCGGAAAACTCAACCGGGTTCGTACCTTTCTGTAGCGATACCGCTTTTGAACTAAGCTTACGGCCGGACAGATCGACGAGTGATACAGTAGCCTGGTCGGAGAGTTGATCATCACCGTATTTGACAAAAGCTTTTACCGTACGGCCAGGTTCTACCGTTGCGTACAGTTCAATACCCAGGTAGCCTTCCAGTTTCACCGAACGAACGGGACTATAAGTAAAGCTTCCGTCCAGATCGACCTGCTTGAGGCGGTAGTAATGAATGCTGGCCGGACTCAGTCCGTCGTGCGTAAATGTATAACTCGTGCGGGCGTAAGTCGTTCCCTGCCCCTTCAGCTGCCCAACTGTTTCGTACTGCTGAGCGTTGATGGAGTGTTGTACTTCGAAAAAGGCGTTATTCTTTTCCCCCGCAGTAACCCAATCCAGAGCCGCTTTCTGATTATCTACGGCTTTTGCGGTAAACGCTGCCAGTGATACCGGCAGTGCTCCGGAGCTACTACCAATGGCCAGAGCGGTAATGGTGGAGCTATTAGCCGGAATGATGCCTTGCAGCGTGCTGTTTTCCGTATTGCCCGTTGCCGAAGGACCACTGCTTAGCGATACCCACTGCGAACCGTTCCAACCCACCAGTCGCAGGCTTTCAGTACCTGCAAACGCACTCAGATCCGGAATGGAAACTGTAATGGTCAGAGGAGATGAGCTGGGAGTAACGGTAATCCAGTCCCAGAAACCAGCTGCCGCAATGGCCTGAATGGCGTTTTCTTTAGCCGAAGTATTCGCAGGCTGACTGGTATTCCAGGCCGTACTGAAATGGGAGTTGGCACTCGGAGCTGACATTTTCAGGGTGCGAAGGTCGCTACCCGAACCGACTGGAAACGTAAATTCATTGTTACCAACCTTACTGACATAGCCGTTTACGTGCCGGGCGTCTGTATTGCCGTTTTGGTACGTAGCTCCGTTCTGAAAGCGGAGGGCACCCTCTTGCCGCAGGGATCGGTTGGTTGTGGTGATGCCGTTGTTAAGCTGGGCCGAGCCATACACATTGGCCCCCTTCGTGTTCGTGATTGCGAACGTTGCTCCGTTGTTCAGAATCAGCGTATGAAAATTGGGGGCTACGGAACCACTTACGCCCTGAACGCCGGGGGAGCCATTAGGTCCTTTAAACTCATCAGTACTACCATCGGCTAAATTAGCCTCGTAAGCATTGTCTACCCGGAGAGCCTGTGGTGACGTCTCAAAGTGTTCAAACACAGAACGGTTGCTGGCTGCGTAATTTGAGTTGGATGCGGACTTAACTTCGGTATAGGAGGAGTAATTACTTACGTATCCCGAATTAGAGAATTTAGTACCATTGATTACTAGCTGGGCTTTGGCGGTGCCTGCTGCTAATAAACTCCCCAGAAGGAAAGCAGATAGGTAATTTTTTTTCATAGAAGACGAATTGATTGTTCGAATAGCCGGTCTTAATCGTCATTAATGAGTGGCTAAGCAAAAATTGAAGGCAATATACGGAGCAATGGCTGGCTAGCAAGCATTAGCGTATATAAAAATTTGTGTATACGTTTTAAGTGATAATTCGCGGTTCCTGGTTAATTATCAGAACCTTACTGTCAGTTTTTTGAGTTATTTTATATATACGTTCTCATTAGATCAGAAACATTTGAACTGCTAGTTAGGCAATAAACGGAACACTATTGACATTGGAATGATTTTAAGTTTATATACTTAATCATGCGGAGCAAGCCACGAAAAGGGTTCTGCCGGAATGTTTCGAAAAATCCAGAATAAACAAATGACGATCAGGATCCCAATAATGATTCGGGGATTACGATAAGCCTGCGGCATCGTCTCGTAACCCGTTCCGTGAAAATGCGTGCGAACGCTGAGCACAAAGCCCAGACTCACGTACGGAATCATCAACAATAACAAGGCATTGTAGCGGAAAGCTTCCCGAATGTTGCCGTGCAGAAGTTGGTGTAACGCCCGCTGAGCCCCACAGCCCGGGCAGTGTAATCCCGTATACTGCCGGAATAAACAGGGTGGGAAAAAAGCGTGTTCAACGGGGTTGAATTCATAATACAGAAAGGCGACGGCTATGGTCATAGCCGCCACCATCCAGTATAAAAAAAGTCGTAAGGCAGGAGCCATTCGTTAATAGGTATTGGGTACGCCTCCGGTTCGCATCGTACTGGTGATCAGGGCTCCGTAGAATACCATAAGGATAATCCAGGCGATAACCCCCACGGCCAGCGGAACCAGCGTCCAGAGTTTGGCCTGACGGGCGTCATTATCGGCACCCGCGTAATCACCTAAATTATACTTGGTTTCCACCCGGGCGGCGTAAACAACTCCCACAACACCCAGATAGTTACAGCAGAAAAGCGTGACCAGGATAGCGGGTACCAGCCAGTTGTACGGTTTGGGAGGAGCCATGTAGGAGGGGGTATTTTCCATAAAAATACAGAGGAAAGAAGAAGCGTTAGCGGAGATTAAAAGTGAGGCAGCGAGCGTTCGAAAAGTAGGCAGGTACCCCTTGACAGTTGGCTCGTTTTGGGTTACATGCTGTAATTATAATTATCCTGCATTTGTTTGAACATCAGCCCCCCGTACAAGAAGAAAGAGATAATATTCAAAATAACACCCAGAGCTACCAGACCGGCCGTTACGTAAAACATAATTTTGGCCGTATTGGCAGAACTTTCCGCTCCGGCGTAGTCGCCCGCGTTGTATTTCGTGTCGACTTGCGTCGAGAATACGATGCCAATGACGCCGGTAATCGCATTAACCCCGCAGCAGCAAAAGAGGCCCACAACCGTCGCAACGATATTTTCAGTAAGCCAGTTTTTGGGTTTTAGAGGCGTAGCTGGGTTGAGCCCTGGGTTGGGCGGAAAAGGAGGGGTAATACTCATGCATAGATAGGTTTAGTGGTGAACATCAATCAATAAGCAATAATAAGGAAATTCTGAAACAAACAGCGGTACCTAAAACAAAGAAACCGCTCCGGTAAACCAGAGCGGTAACAGATAGAAGAAGAGGTTGATCAGGCTAATGTACCGAAGGCTTCGCCAAAGGTTTTCATTTCATCCAGGGTACCCATCGAAACGCGGCACCAGTGTTGTCCGGCGAACTCCCAGCTTTTGATAGCTACGCCTTTCTGGGCCATTTTCTCCACGAAGCCTTTACCCTCCGTTTTGATGGGAAAGAGTACGAAGTTCGCCGACGAAGGCAGGTAGTCGTATCCTTTGTCCTTGAGTGTTTTGTACAGGTATTCTTTCGACTCCAGGCATTTGGCCTTCGAGTAGGTCAGAAAATCCGTATCCATGTAACTGGCAATGGCTCCCTTCACGGAGGTGGCTGACATACTGCCGCCGCCGGTACAGAATTTGTTGATTTCCCGGAGCGTATCGGGTTGACCAATCAGATAGCCAATGCGTAAACCGGCAAAACCGTGAATTTTGGAAAAGGTGCGGGCAATGAGTACGTTATGTCCTTTCTTGACCAGTTCGGTCATGCTGCTGGCTTTAGGGTCAGCCGCGTAATCCATGTACGCTTCGTCAATGAACAGCGGTTTCTTCTTGGAGAGGTCTTCGCAAAAAGCCGTCATTTTTGAAGCATCTTCCAGAATACCCGTTGGATTATTCGGATTGCAGAGGTAAACGAGCGACGTTTTATCGTTGACTGCCGCCGCCATGCCGTTGAAATCGTACGTGAAATCTTTCGTCAGGGGCGTTTTTTTGAATTCGGCTCCCAGGGCCAGGGCCGTCCGCAACAGCTGCATGTAAGTCGGGTCACCGCCTACGATATTGGTAGCGGCTCCGCCTTTTAGGGTGTAATGAATGCCGGAAGCCATCAGTAACTCGCCCGAACCGGCTCCGAGCAGGACGTGGGCTTCGCTGACGCCGTTTTCCCGGGCAATCATTTTTTTAAAGGTCATGATCGACTCACGAGGGTACATCCAGCCACTCGAAATCGCTTCGGCAATCGCTTTCTGAGCTTTGGCAGAGGGCCCGTACGGATTTTCATTCGACATCAAACGGGCTTTGATGGGTAGGCCCGCCAGCTTGGGCAGTCCGACGGCTGCGGCTTCGGCGGGTCGCCAGAAATCAGGTACGCTTGCTCCGGCGACGGCCAAGGCCCCGGATTTAAGCCAGTTACGACGGTTCATGGATGCTGCGTTTAGTGGTTATGAATCGATTCAAAAAGGCATTAACGAACAGATACAGAAGAAAATCGGGTAAAGGCCACGCCATCCACCGCACCCGTCCAGGACAACCGTACGATCTGTCCTTTATAGTACTTGAGGGGCGGGTTGGCGTAGTTCGGCACCAGACCCAGTTCAGCCCAGGTTTTAGTAAGCGTAAGCGTACCGGAAGCATCCGTAGTACCCTCACCCAGGGCGGTGCCGTCGCGTTTCAACAGCTTGACATTCAGATTCGGTACGGGAATGGAGTCAATGCCCTTGGTATGATCCAGAATATTGGTTTTATCGAGCTTCAATACCCGGATTTTCAGAGCCAGTGGAGCCGTACTGTCGGAAGGCACGTTCGGTTCCGTAGCAAAATCCGTTTGGTAGGTCGCATTCACGATTTGAACCAGAGCGGGGGCCACTTCCCGGGGGACAAAAGGATCTTCGGCCTTTTCGCAGGCGGTAATGAAACCTAAACAGGCAAGCAAGGCCAGGGGGGTCAGTATGTTCTTCATGGAATCCTTAAGTGCTTAGATGGACAATAGGCAAACGGGGTACGTCCCGCTATTTTTCGGCCCACCAGAGTTTGGTTTTGAAATCGTCTGTACCACCGTTGAGGCTGATGCCTTCTTTCATATTCGTTGCGTTGAGCGAAGCTTCCGAGCCGGGATAGGGGAGTCGCGTGGGTAGTACGCCGTCGTTGGCAAAAACCGAACGTGGGTCTTTGGCCGGGAATACGGGCAGCCCCGTCCGACGCCATTCCGCCCAGGCTTCGACGCCGTTGGCAAAGAGACAGATCCATTTCTGATCCAGAATTTTTTCCCGGGTTACCGTACCTACCGTTGTGAAGTAAGAAGCCGGGGCCGTTACGCCGTACTGCGTCATGGAGGCGTTGACTCCTTTTTCGAAGTACTCTTTCGCTACCGTAGCTCCGCCTTCAATGTCCCCATCAATGGCGGCTTCGGCCAGAATGAAATTCAGTTCGGACCAAGTCATAATGACTTCCGGAGCGTCGGCTTTGGTGAACGCCGTACCAATTTTGGCGGCTCGGGCCAGGTACGTCGTCGCAATGGCGTCGGGTAGGCCGTTGGGTACGCCCAGCCAGACGCCCCCCTGCTGACT
The DNA here is from genome assembly GCF_002261125.1 of Siphonobacter sp. BAB-5385. Taxonomy (NCBI): domain Bacteria; kingdom Pseudomonadati; phylum Bacteroidota; class Cytophagia; order Cytophagales; family Cytophagaceae; genus Siphonobacter; species Siphonobacter sp. BAB-5385. The sequence goes on from NZ_NMPS01000090.1 coordinate 17,822, forward strand.
CCCGTATACGCCCAGACGCGGATCGTTCAGGGCCACCAGCTTATCGACCAGCGTTTGCGAAAGGTTCCAGTCCGTACGACTGCCCCAGATCATCGTTTCGTTCCACTCATTGTTGGACGGACGCGATGTGGTGGTTTTCAGACTGGCATTGTCATCGTTACTGGTGAAAATGGGATACGTTATCGGGTCGCTCAGAATTTCCTTCATAATGGCCCGCGATTCGGCGGGTTTCTTGGCGGCTTGCCGGTTGGCCAGTCGTAAGCGAAGGGAGTTCGCAAACTTTTTCCATTTCAGAATACTGCCGTTGTAGACAATATCGCCGGCAATGGCTGGGCCAGTTACCGATAATTTTTCATTGGCCGTTTTCAGATCTGCGAGCATTTGGGTATAGACCTGCTCCTGAGCGTCGTATTTGGGCGTCAGTACGGGGGCATCCGTACCGCCCTGCAAAGCCTGCGAGTACGGAATAGCCCCGAAGGTATCCGTCAGCACCGAAAACACCCAGGTCCGCATCACCAGAGCTACGCCGTAGTAATTAGCGTTCGGATTGCTGCCTTTTTCATCCGTAATCGTCAGAATGCGTTGGAGATTGAGCTGTGAATCATTGAAGAACGACTGCCAGTTGTTGAGCATCAAGGCCTGCGAAGCCTCGTAGTTATCGCCTTCGTTGGAATAAATGTTGCGGCCCAGGTGCTGAATCCAGAGCTCAGCGGCGTCGAGGTTGAGTCGCTCGAAACGCGTATTGCTGCCCCAGTACCGGTCAATGGATTTTTCCAGGGCGTACGTCAGCAGGTACTGCGGGGATACGCTGGTCGGACTGTTGGGATTGTCGTTGACCGAATCGAAACTACCCGTGCAGCCCGAGGTCATCAGGGCCATTCCGGTGGCAAGGGCAAGCGTTTTTATCGTCAATGTTTTCATTCGTCAGGGAATAATGTTGATCAGAATAAAAGCTCTTTTCCGGCGTTAGAAACCCAGGCTCAGGTTGAAACCCATGCTGCGGGAAGAGGGAAGTTCGCCGTAGCCAAAGCCCTGAGCATTACCGCCATTGGCGTCAATTTCGGGGTCGGCGTGAGGATGGTTTTTGAATAACATGGCCACGTTCCGTCCCACCACTGAAATCTTGGCTGATTGCAGCCGGAGGCGTTTGATAAAAGCCGCGGGAATCTGGTAGCCCAGTGACACTTCCCGTAACTTTACGTAAGAGGCATCGAAAATGGCCGCTTCGTGGTAGTTACGCGGGTTGTTGTAGCCATAGTACTGATTGGCCGAAACGATGGTTGAGTTAGGGGTGAAGGTGTACGCACCTTCGGCACTGCGGACGGCAATTACGCCCTTTCCAATGACGCCTTCTTCCCGCCCGATGGCCGTTTCGGCGTACTGGCCCGTCCAGCGGGCATTAGCCGTCCCTTCGTCGTACATATCGCCGCCAATCTTCGCGTCGATGAGAGCCGATAAAATCAAACCTTTGTAGGAAAAGGTATTTGAGAAACCACCCATCCAGTCGGGTTGTACGTTACCCAGAATTTTCTGCGTAGTCGATTTGACGGGTAATCCGTTCGTGAGTACCAACTGACCCGTGTATTGACCCGTTGGATCATAGTACGCGGCTGAAGGATCACTGCTTTGTACCCGCTCGAATCCGTAGCCGTACAGCGTTCCGTAGGGTTGGCCCGCCCGGGCTTCGAGGGTCAGACCCCGCCGTTCGTTGATAACCAGATTATTAAGTACGCCCGGCAGCAGTTCCAGGACGGTATTGCGGTTACGGGCAAAGTTCAGAGCTACGTCCCAGGTAAACCCATTATCGAGTTTGACAGGCGTACCCGTCAGGCTGATTTCCAGGCCCCGGTTCCGCATTTTTCCGATGTTCTGAATGGCACTGTTATAGCCCGTTGCCTTCGAGAGCTGGACGGGAATGATCTGATCTTTTGTCGTCTGACTGTAATAAGTAACGTCCAGACCGAGTTTGCCCCGGAAGAAGCGAGCCTCCAGACCCACTTCCTGACCCGTCGTGATTTCGGGCTTCAGGTTAGGATTGGGTTTACGCGTCGGTACGTAAAATTCGGGCAGGGAGCCGTTCCAGGAAGTTCCGGCGGTATACACTTCGGCCAGGCCGTACGGATCGGTATCGTTGCCGACCTGAGCCAAACTGCCGCGTACTTTTAAAAACGAAAGGACGTTGTTTTTTAAACTGGGTACCAGATCCGAAACTACCGCACTCAGAGCCGCCGAAGGGTAGAAATAGCTGCGATTGTTCGAGGGCAGGGTCGATGACCAGTCGTTTCGGGCGGTTACATCCAGAAAGAGCATATTCTGCCAGCCAAAATTCACGGCTCCGAATACCGACTGACTTTCCTTGCGTTCGATGGCACTGGCTACGGTGTTCTGCGTGGCAATGGAGTTCGATAGGTTATAGACGCCATCAATCACCAGCTGACCCACGTTGGTATAATTGCGTTTGTAGTAGTTGGTACGCAGCAGAGCACCCGCCGTAGCATTAATTGAGAACGCTTCCGTGATGTCTTTTTTGTAAGTCAACAGAACGTCAGTATTGGTTTCCTGCCGACGGAGTACTTCCTCGTTATAGGCTCCGTACGAGCGGGCACCGTTCCGGACGCGTTCGAAATTACTGACGGCAATGACGGTCTGCGTCCAGAGGTCCGTACCCGAGCGAAGCGTCAGCGTCAGATCATCGAGGATTTTGTAATTCAGAGCAATGTTTCCGACGAGGCGATCTCGCGTATCCGACGTGGGCAACATTTCCTGACTGTAGTAGGGATTCGTAAAGAAGGTATGTTGCCAGTTCGGTGGATCCGTATCGCCCGGGGGCTGAATGTGCACGTTGGTATAGCTCCGCCAGTCGCGTAATTTATTCCAGTCGGTTTGTCGGTGCGACCAGATAAACTCCTGACCTCCCGTATAACTCCGGTTGCCCGAGCCGCTTTTGATGTACTCGGCGGAGACGTTTACGCTTAGTTTAGGAGTGAAATTGTAATGGCTATTCAGTTTATAGTTATTGCGGTGGAAATCATTGAAATACATAATGCCTTTCTGATCCAGTCGGCCTAAACCGAGGCGGAAACTTCCTTTTTCATTACCACCGGAAATGGCAACGTTGTTGGACCAGGTACTACCCGTCTGCCAGAAATCCCGGTAGTTGCTGGGCATAGGCGTGAGCGGAGCCACGTCCGTACCCGTCCACCACTGGCGAACCAGCCGGCCATCCAGCGGAGCACCCCAGCTTTCGTCCGTACCTTCCGTACCCGTCAGTGGAGCATTCGGACCGTAGACAGCCCGGTACTGAGCAATTTCTGCCGGATCGGTAATTGAGCCACTCCAGCCGTTGCGGTACCAGGTGCGATACCCGTTTCCACCGCCGTAGGTATTCTGAAAGTTGGGTGAAATCCAGGGGCGTTCGACCGTATAGTTGGTATTCACTTCCACGCCGATTCCCTGCTGACCGGAGCCGTCTTTCGTCGTAATCAAGATCACGCCGTTGGCCGCCCGCGAACCGTACAGAGCCGAAGCCGAGGGGCCTTTCAGTACCGACACGTCCTTGATATTTTCGGGGTTAATGTCGGCAATACCGCCGCCCAGTCGCTTGCTGAAACTTTGCTCGATGGGCACGCCATCGATGACAATGAGTGGCTGGTTGTTGTTGGTAATGGAAGAGGCACCCCGAATCTGAATCGTTGAACCCGAACCCGGTCCGGTACCCGCCTGAATGCGTAGCCCTGCTACTTTCCCCGACAGGGCATTGGCCACGTTGGCAGGCCGAATTTCCGAAACGGCCTTTCCACCAATACTTTGCTGAGCGTAGCCCAGGGCCTTTTTCTCCCGCTGAATACCCAGAGCGGTTACCACCACTTCCGTGAGCTGACCCGCTTCCGGTTTCAAATACACGTCAAGCGAAGTCTGGGTCGTTACAGTTACTTCCTGCTTGATATAGCCAATGAAGGAAATCACCAGCGTGGCTCCGCCCGAGGGAAGGGTAAGTTTGAATTTGCCTTCGGAATCGGTAGTCGTACCGATGGTGGTCCCTTTGATGGATACAGAAGTGCCGGGTAGACCGAGTTTATCGTCGTCAGAGAAGACCTTTCCGATCAGAACCTGATCCTGAGCGGAAACGGCCATCGACCAACCCATTAATACGGCAAACAGCCAGAGTAATTTTCTCTTCATAAGAATGGTCAAGTGTGTGAACAAGCGGGAAGCAGCTTCGGCAAACCCCCTGATACGGCCATTCGTGGGGTCGCTTTCGCCTGGGGTAAGCGGAATGCACTCAATCAGGTTTTACTGCATAGAAAGAACAGATTCAAAATGACTGGTAATGGGTAGTTTAAGTAGTAATTGGGAATCAGGGGCTACTGGAATGATAAGGTTACGAACGGCCGCAGGTCTAGGGAAAGGGCCGCAATCTTTCCCGGTGACCTGCGGAACCGTAACGTAAACTGAATGAATCTACTTCCGGAAAGTAGCTCATGCAGTGGCTGAAGTGCTACGGAGCCGATGGCCCGTGAGTCACTGGAACTGTTATGTCAGAAATCGAGAAAGAGTAGTTTCAGTACGGAGAATCGGAATTGACGTTGAGTCTATACGTCAATTCATTGCGTAAACTTTACGGGGATAAAGTCTACTTCTCTACTGAAGCAAATCCTCCAAGTGCGGCCAGGAATATTTGCGATAAGAAGACGTACTGAACTTGAATTTTTTATAGGTACAACATTATAGGCAAAAATTCAAAAAACCAAATTATGAACTTTATTTTTTGCTTGATTCGAGATAATATTTTGATAAAACCAAATTAGCCAAAATTAAATTAATGATATAAATAAAATTTTTATTAAAAAAATGCAATGAAACTTAGCAAGTAGGTTTCTGGATAGGCTTTCAATGGAAGCGGTCTAAATTGAATAATTCTAATATGCATATACTAAATCCCTACGGAGATAGTTTTTATAGAAGACTGATACAAAGGTTTTTAGCGTTGTTAATGCGTAGACCTCCGATTTAATTTGGCAATTTGGACGATTGCGTTCATTTTTGTGCCGCTTACCGAATCCACATACCCCATGAATGTACCCGTATTGAAGATTTCGGCTCTTTTGAGTTGTTTGACTTTCTGCAAAGCAAAAGCACAGATTATCAAAGAGTTAACGGGTTTGGCCTCCATTTATCATTCCAAGTTTGAGGGAAAAAAGACAGCAGCTGGCGAATTATTCAACCAGACGTTCCTCACGGCGGCCCACCGTAGTTTACCGTTTAATTCACTCGTCGAAGTAATTAATCCGCTCACTCAGAAGTCCATCATCGTTCGAATTAATGACCGGGGCCCGTATGGACATCATCGCCTGATTGATCTTTCCGAAACCGGAGCCCGCCTGTTGGGTTTCCTGGGCAAAGGAGTAGGTGAAGTAAAGCTGCGAATTTTACGCTGGGGCGGGGCCACGTCTCCCAAACCACTGGCTGACCTTGATCCACAAGTGACGTACTTTGCCGCGGATTCCTTACTGCGGCGAAAAACGGATCTGCGGATTCATCACTAGATTAAATCTCTCCAATCTCGGCACTATTTTTTCCAAAGCCGTTCCGGGTTTTGTACCTTCGCACTGACTAATCACAACGAGTATGGATGAGACGCTTCACCCGCTTTCCTGGCTATCCGGCCTGGTTTGGGGTAAATCCGAGGAAGAGTCCTCCGTCGAGGACGCGGTAGTATATCTGTATCGAGTGGGGGAGAAAAAAGCTTTTTTCCGCCGGTTCAAAGTATGGATCAACGGCAAATACATTGGCAAACTCGATAGCTGGGGTAGTATGGCTCTTAAACTCGAGCCGGGTACCGTCCGTATCGAAACGGCTTTGAGTGGACTAACGCTGGTACCCCGGCTGCGGCAGGAGGTCACGCTGGATGTACTGCCCGGTTGTGAGTATTACATTGAAGGCAATCACCGGTCCGGTCTCCTTCGGGGTTCGCTTAGCCTGAGTGAAGTGACCGAACCAACGTTCCGTAAATACGCCGACCAGCTCAAGAACATTGGCTGGCGAAAACTGAAAAACTAGTACAGGCCCTGTTCACGTGACAGGGCTTTTTTCTTGCCCTTCGAGTAGGTACGCCGGCATCTGTTCTTATTTTGGCGTATGAAATCAACTTCCTTTTGGCTCGGGCTGGCCTTTTTTCAGGTACTGAATGGCTACGCTCAGACCGGCAGTCCGCAGGAACCCGTCCGCTACATCGGTGGCGAAACCATCGATCCTACGCTTCACGAAGGTCGTCTACGGTACGCCATTGGTACCGAAAACCGACAAACCCTGCGGGCCAACCGTACCCACCCCGAAACCGCCGACGATCACGGCTGGACGTACAACCATGCCTCGAATCTCTGTTACTGGAACGGCACGTTCTATCAGCAATACCTGAGCAATCCCGTGGATGAACACGTGGCTCCGGGCCAAACGCTGGTCATGACTTCCAAAGACGGTCGGCACTGGAACAAGCCTCAGGTGGTGTTTCCGCCGTATCAGGCTCCGGCGGGCGTCAAAATTCCGCAAGGGTACAAGGGCTACATGATGCACCAGCGAATGGGTTTCTACGTGGCTCCGAATGGTCGGTTGCTGGTGCTGGCTTTCTACGGTCATACCGAAGATCCCTTCGGAAAAGGAGGAATCGGACGGGTGGTACGCGAAGCTTACAAAGACGGAACCTACGGACCCATTTATTTCATTCGCTACACCAGTCATGCTAATTGGAATGAATCCAATACGAGTTATCCGTTCTATAAAAAAGCAACGGATGCAGCTTTCGTGAAAGCCTGCGACGATCTGCTGAAGGACCCGCTCATGACCTTTCAGTGGTACGACGAAGACAACGGGCTCGATGGATTTTACAACCACAAAAAGGCCGGACAGGCCCTGTCGTACTACCACCGTAAAGACGGGAAAGTGGTCGCTCTCTGGAAAAAATCACTTACGGCTCTTTCGTCGGACGAAGGCAAAACGTTCTCCCAACCCGTGAAAGTCCCCACGCTGGTCATGTCCGGTGGGAAGCAATGGGGGCAGCGGACGGATGATGGCCGGTACGCCCTGAGTTACAATCCCATCGAACAAACGCAGTATCGCTTTCCACTCGTCGTAGTAACGGGCGACGACGGGATCCTGTTTGATCACATGCTACTGATTCAGGGAGAATTACCGCCCCGGCGGTATACCGGTCGCTGGAAGGATTTCGGTCCCTGTTACATGCGGGGCATCGAAGAAGGGAATGGAAACCCGCCGGGTAATGACCTGTGGATGAGTTACAGCATGAACAAGGAAGATATCTGGGTTAGTCGGACGCCCGTACCCGTCACGTACCGCGTAAAAGGTACGGTAAAAGACAATTTTGATGCGTTAGAAACCGAAGGGGCCATTCCTGACTGGAACATTTACGCTCCGAAATGGGCTCCGGTATCAGTAGTCGAAACGCCCGGAAAATCGGGCAAAAGTCTCTTGCTGGCAGACCAGGATTTGTACGATTACGCCCGGGCCATCCGGGTATTTGAAGAAGGAACCCAGGTAACGACAAAACTAAAGGTATACGCCGATCCAACGAATACAGGGTTATTGGAGATCGACTTAACCGATCAATACGGGAACCGACCCGTACGGATTCGTTTCAACGAAAAAAATCAGCTTATGGCTACGGATGGCAGTACCGAAAAAGTACTACAATCCTACGAAAAAGGTCGCTGGTACGAGCTGGAAGTACAGACGAAAGCAACGCCGGATGGACACTATTCGGTGAAAGTGGACGGCAAAACGGTACTGGAAAAAGCTCAGCTGGCCGAGGCGGTTAAATCCATCGAACGTTTATCACTACGGACCGGACCCTACCGCAATCTGCCCAACCGACAAACGCCCAACGAAACCAATGATCCGCCTTTGCCGAATGCGGATGTACCCACTTCACCCACGCGGTTCTATCTTGATGAGGTGGTGATTGGAAAGTAGTTCGGCGGTTATGAACTCGTAGTTACTTATGGGTGCAGGATTCCAATCCTGCACCCATAAGTAATCAGTACCTTTCAGCATAAGTCGTATCTAGGGATTACAATTTTCTTCATAAAGTCTACTAAAACTATATACTATATCTTTTATTTCATTAGTTTTGCCACCGCAACTTTCAAAAGCCATCTATGATTCCAAGAGTCGTCCCTTATTGTTGAGAGCTTCCTGACTTTCGATAGCGGATTTCTTCTAGAAGTTACCGTGATTTTAACCCATTTGTAGTAAACCATACATCCGTTCCCAAGACGTTTCTTTCGCTTGTACATGAGAACCACTACCATAATGCTTATGGTCAGCTTGTTGCTGACTGCTTTTTCAGGAAAAGCTCAGGATCAACCCATTATTAATGCTACCGTTTCCGGAATTGTACTGGATGCGTCTTCCGGCGACCCGCTGGTGGGGGCCACCGTCGTTATCAAGGGAACGACCAACGGAGCCAGTACGGACGCCAATGGTCAGTTCAACCTCCGGACCGGACAAAAGCTGCCCTTCACCCTTATCGTATCGTTTGTAGGGTATACGAAAAAAGAAGTGGTCGTCAATGATAAACAGGTGACGATCAACCTGGAGCCCGCTTCTAATAAACTCGACGACGTGATTATTTCCTCCCGTCGCCGTCAGGAGTCGGCTCAGGAAGTACCCATCCCCATTTCCGTCATTCAGGGTTCCCGGGCTGAAGACGCGGGAGCTTTCAACGTCAACCGACTGAAAGAATTGGTGCCTACCGTGCAATTGTACGTATCCAATGCCCGGAATACCACGCTGAACATTCGAGGATTGGGCTCCACCTTTGGACTCACTAACGACGGTATCGATCCCGGCGTAGGGTTCTACGTCGATGGTGTATACTATGCTCGTCCGGCGGCTACGGCTCTGGATTTTATTGACATTGATCGGATTGAAGTATTACGTGGTCCCCAGGGAACGCTCTTTGGAAAAAACACCACGGCGGGAGCGTTTAACATTTCGACCCGGGCCGCCAGCTTCACGCCCGGAGCGAACTTCGAATTAAGCTACGGTAACTATGGTTTTATCCAGGCAAAAGGATCCCTTACGGGACCGCTGGGTAAAAAACTGGCCGCTCGTGTTTCCTTTACGGGTACGCAACGGGATGGGCTATTTTACAACGTGCATACGCAATTGCCCATCAACGACATCAATAACATTGGCGTTCGCGGACAGTTTCTGTACACGCCGAGCGACAACGTAAAAATCACCCTGATTGGCGATGTGTCCAATCAAAAACCGAACGGATACGGTTGGCCCGTGGCAGGTGTCGTACCTACGCAGCGGGCTGCATACCGGCAGTTCAACGCGATTATTGCTGATTTAGGCTATAAGCTACCTTACCAGAGTGCCTTTGAACGGAAACTGGATCTGGATACACCTTCCAAAGCCGACAACCAACTGGGGGGCGTGTCAGTGAATGCGGATATTAAGCTTGGAAACGGAACGCTGACGGCTACGTCCGCGTGGCGGTACTGGAAGTGGACGCCGCTGAACGACCGGGATTACATTGGTTTGCCCGTATTCACGATTTCTTCCGGTAACTCGGTGCATGATCAGTGGTCGCAGGAGATTCGATACTCGGGTAAAATTTCTTCCAAAATCAGTGGCGTGGTTGGGGTATTCGGACTCTGGCAGGATTTGAAATCTGATCCGGTACAAACCGAAGAGGCGGGTTCAGCCCAGTGGCGTTTCGCTCAGAGTACCACCAGTGCTTTATGGAAAACGCCGGGCTTGTTCGATAACTTTGGTATTCGCACCAATAACCGCATTCGCAGTACCAGTCTGGCCGTGTTTGCTCAGGCCGATTGGGCCATTACCGAAAAACTACACTTCTTACCCGGTGTACGTTATAACTACGACAAGAAAGTGGTGGACTACGACCGCAAGACCTACGGCGGCCTGCAAACGACGGATGCGGCTCTCTTAGCCTTGAAGCGGCTGGTATACACTGATCAGTCCTTCCACACGGATTATGATCAGGGTAATTTCTCCGGACAACTCTCGCTTCAGTACAAAGCGACCAATAAGATCAACGCTTATGCTACGTACTCCATCGGTTACAAGCCCATCGGTGTGAACGTGGGTGGATTACCCACTGCCAATGGCGTAACCCTGATTGACCTGGCGAATGTAAAACCCGAATACGTGGCTCATAAGGAACTGGGCATTAAAACCCGACCTTCGGCTAATTCCATTCTAAATCTGACCGTATACCGCTCGGACATCGACGATTTCCAGACGCAGGTACAAACGCCGGAACCGGGTGTAAACCGGGGGTATCTGGCCAATGCCGAAAAAGTGCGGGTACAGGGTGTGGAGCTGGACGGAAGCCTGCGTTTTACGAACCTGAATTTTAACGCGGCAGTAGCCTATACCGATGGCAAGTATGTACGGTTTACAAACGCTCCCGTACCCTTGGAGGAAGTCGGAGGAGCTCAGGCCTTTAAAGATATTTCAGGCGGTGAATTACCGGGTATTTCCAAGTGGTCGGGGTCGGTTGGGGGAGAAGCCCATACCAATGGCAACCTGCTGGGACTGAAAGGCAATTACTTCCTGGGCCTGGATGTGTTCTATCGCTCGAAATTTTCATCCAGTCCGTCGCCTTCGCAGTACCTGAACATTGAAGGCTACTCACTGACGAACGGCCGGGCCGGTTTCCGGGCCTCCAATGGCTTGAGCTTCTTCGCCTGGGCACGCAACATCTTCAATAAGAACTACTACGAAATGTTACTGGCAGCTCCGGGTAGCTACGGCCAATACGCCGGAATCGTGGGCGATCAGCGGATGTATGGGGTAACGATTCGGTATACGTATTAATCGACTTAGTTATTTGAATAGAAAAAGGTAATCGTAGCGAACTGCGATTACCTTTTTTCGTTGCTAGCTAAATGTAAAGCCGTTTTGAATTTTTTTCTGATGGTAACTGAAGTACTTTCTGATGAGAACGAACGTACTTCTTTTCAACAACTTTTCTTCACCCCTTACTTTCGCCCCCGATGCCCTTTTCCTTTCAGCGGCGTCTGTTCCTCCTTGAAACTACCCGAAGCGTCAAAGACCAGAACCTTCACGGTATCACTGGTGCTGATCGCAATGAAATAGGTTCCATCCGCGTTTTTACCCGCTTTTTTGATGGTCGCTGCCGCGTAATTTGTGGAGATGTACGTCGTGATCGTTGCAGGCAGGTCAGCCGTGGCTACGGGCGTTAGCTTGGCTCGTTTGCCGTAGTGTTCCAGCAGTTTCGTGAAGGTACCACTGGCGTCAAAAAGCAGACCTTTCGGCTGACCGTCCACCACAATACCCACGACGTATTTTCCGCTCGCGTCCGTTCCGGCAAAGGCGATGGAGGCCTTCGGATAGTTAGTCGAAAGGTAGGTCAGAATAGCAGCGGGCAATGCCGTCGAATCGATGGCTGTTAACTTGCCCTTACAGTGTTTCGAGGTCACTGAATCGATTTGGGCAGCGTAGCGGGCTGCAGTTGCGGTGACGGCATCGGTAGCCGTTTCCTCCGCTGTGGAAGAAACGTCCTCCCGCTGGCAACTGAACAGAAACGCTCCCAATAGCAGAGCAAAGAAGGGAAAACCCCAGAGATACTTTTTCATAGGAGATTGCGAATAAGATGGTAAACCAATTGAACCATACTACGGCTTATCCTAGCGGCCAGTTAGGATCGTTTATGAACGCGTTCAAGAAGTAGTACGCGGTACCCCGTAGCCGCGTGGCAACTAGTAGTATTTTATTTCAAAATCGACGGTTGAGTAGTAGGAAAGACCACGATAGGGAGGAAGGAAAGTACGTAGAAAATGGCAAGCCCTTGAGTCAATAGGGTACTAAATTCGATTTATGAACGAGTAATTGTAGCACTTTACATGACCAGGAAAGCTGGATGAGGCACTGGATCACCCCGCCGTTGAAAAGTATTAACCGCCGTTGTTGGTGTGTAGCGAAGCGTCACCAACAAATTACTGTACTGCTTCAATACCCGCTATTTCAACACGCCCAGCTCCGTCAGTTGCTCACTCACATACCGTTTGTAAACCTTCCCGATTTTCAGGCTTTTTCCACCGATGGTCAGACTGTCGGATTCGAGCGTTTCGAGGTGGGCGGCATTGATCAGGTGCGACCGACTGATGCGTACAAAGGTTGGTTTGGGTAACCGCTCTTCGGCTTCTTTCATCGTCAGGCGGGTCACGTGTGTTTTTCGGGCGGTGATGATCTTTACGTAGTTCTCCAGACTTTCCAGATACCTGATTTCACCGTAGGAAATGACCACTTTCTCCCCATTGACCAGACAACTCAATTCCCCTGTATTTGTTAAAGGCAGTGGTTCACTTAGGGCAGGTTTAGTTACGGCTGGGGTTGGTAGCGTACTGCGGTAAAACGCGTAAATCCCGAAGCCCGCCAGCGTATGTACCCAGAAGCTAAGGATGAGCGGCAGTGCGTAATCTACCCGAAACTGTAGTTTCAGAATCGTGTACATGCTCACCGTATTGAGGCCCATGATCAGTAACGTCCACAACAGGTATTCGCGTTTGCGTTGCTGCAAATACAGTCGTTCGTAGAGAATCCGATTATGAAAAACCAGCCAGGCGTATAAACCAAGCAGAAAGAGATAGGGTAGGTACTGATTCGTACCGCTTCGCTCCTGAATGTAATACCGATCCGACACGTAATGCACGCCCAGCAAGGCCAGCAGTCCCAACAGGTTACGAACCAGTACCGAACGTAAAACTTTCTCCATAGGGGCAATTTACGAGCAGAACGGGTGCCTGCGAAAGGAAACAGTGACGAAAGAACTTGGTCACTAGCGAAATCATCTGGTCACCAGGGACTGGGAAGGAGCCGAAAAGTCCGACAATTTTGAGCTTCACCATTCAAAACGGACGTTTTATGCCCAGCCTCCATCTCATTAATCTAATCATTCACATTTGCTTCGGCCTGATTGCCCTGGGCCTCGGATTGCTGGCCTTACTGGTTCCAAAAGAGCGGGGGGCTCATACGCGATTCGGTCGCTGGTTTCTGTATGCCATCAGCGTGGTGGTAGGTACGGGCCTGCTCGGTGCGGTGTTTTTTCGGGCCAGTCCTTTTCTGGTCATGCTGACCTTGCTGGCGGGCTATGTGAGCTATGCGGGCTGGCGGACGGTCAAACTCCGCGAAAACCGCAGTTCCCGGCAGGACGTAGTCTGGGCCCTGATCGCTCTTACTTCAGGTATCTGTTTCCTGTGGATTGCCAAGTCCTCCGATGCTAGCTGGAACCCGGCCGTAACGTATTCGACCTTTGGGGCCTTGTCGCTGGTGACTACCTACGATGTCGTCAAACATTACTGGCTGCACGAACGACTCAAAGGCGGCTGGCTGTACGAGCACATCTATAAAATGTTTTCGGCATTCAGTGCGTTGCTGTCTGCCTTTTCGGGAAATGCATTACCGCAATTCAAGCCCTATAGCCAGCTCGGACCATCGGTGTTAGGGCTGATCCTCATGGTCTGGTTCATGAGTCGGCAGTCCAGACGCAAGGCGGTTTGAGATGCGGAGGGAAGGGGGGGCATTCGTCAGGAGTGCGCTTTATGTCATTGCACGCGTGGGTCGAGCACGCAACCTGAGAACGGAAACGTTTGCCGCACTGAGCCTTTGGGAACGTACGGCTTTCAATCATTCCAAGTGTAATTAGTAGTCAAGTCCCCCCCCCCCATAGATTTAGGACCGATACACCACTTCACCTTTTTCTTTTAAAATGAAATTTCCCCAGGCCGTAACCGCATCCAGTACCGGGATGAAAGTTTTCCCAAAATCCGTGAGCTGGTAAATGACTTTGATGGGCGGTTTCTCGCCGTAGACAGCTCGGGATACCAGCCCGTCTTTTTCCAGTTGCTTAAGTTGCAGACTCAGCGTCATCTCCGTGATGTCGGGCATTTCCCGGCGTAATTCGCTGTACCGTTTGCTCGTCTCTTTAAGATGGTACAGAATCACCGTTTTCCATTTGCCGCCGACCAGATCCATTGCCAGGCTGACCGTACAGGGGTATTCTCTTCCGTTAAGTTTCACCGCATCACCGGCACATTCTGCTTGCATCGTACTTCTCCGATTTTGATCTATCCATCTGGATAGTTATTGCAAAGCTAGGTTACTCAAAATAGTTTTGCAACTATCATTTTTAGAGTACAAAACACGACAATGTATGGCTTTAGTAATCTTGGGACACCCGAACTTTTCTTCGTCCCTTGCCAACAAAACGATCATCGAAGAACTGCTTAAGAGCAATCTGGAGCTGGAAGTAAGAAACCTGCAGGACTTGTACCCGGACTACCAAATCGACGTAAAAGCGGAACAGGCAGCTTTGCTTCACCATCAGACCGTCGTTTTCCAGTATCCGGTCTATTGGTACAACATGCCCGCTATTCTCAAACACTGGTTCGATACCGTCTTTGAATACCAGTTTGCCTACGGCTCGAAGGGCGATAAGCTCCAAGGAAAAAACTTCCTCCCAAGCTTCACCGTCGGCGGTCCCGAGGAGGAGTATCATACCAAAGGAGAGCACCATTTTCGCGTGTACGAATTCTGGAAAAACCTGGAACAAACGGCCTATTACGCGGGAATGAATTATCTGGAGCCGATTTACTTTCATGGAACGTCAATAAATGCGGGTTTTACGGAGGAGCAGGTTAGGGAAAAGGCGAGGGGGCATGCGGGGCGGTTGATGGGGCGGTTGCGGGAGTTGGAGAGTCAGGTAAAACAATATCGTTAGGTATCAGCTTGTCATTATTGCGGTGGGGAGGGTAATACCAAGTTTAACTTTTACCTTGGCGAGGCCATAAAAAACCACCCATGCCCATCCAACCCCTCTCCCCCCAAACCCTCCCCGCATTAGTAACTCTCGTCCTGGCCTTGTGGCCGGAATGCTCGTTTGAGGAAGAGTGGGAGAATTACCAGCGGTTGCTTACGGCCAGGGACGAAATTTGCTATCTGGCGAAAGAAGGACCGGACTACATCGGTTTCATTCATCTGAACCTGCGGACGGATTACGTGGAGGGAGCTTCGCACTCGCCGGTGGCCTACGTGGAAGGCTTGTACGTGAAACCGGAATTTCAGCATCAGGGCATCGGGCGATTGCTGATGCAGGCGGGGGAGAATTGGGCTCGGGAGAAAAACTGCCTGGAAGTGGCTTCGGATACGGAACTGGACAATAGGGAAAGTCTGGCCTTTCACCAGAAGCTGGGCTTTGAAGAAGCAAACCGAATCGTGTGTCTAATTAAACGGTTATAAAGTGGGTTTCAGTCTTTCCTGCGTATTTGTTAACAACCATAGATTGCTTCTCATTCTTGCCTGTGTATAAGTCTATGAGTCGATCTGATTCCTTTACCTCACTTGAGTTCGTACGCTGATCGGTGTAGGTCTTTCTTCTGTTCACGTATTTTTCGGGCGTATTTCCGTTGGGCTAGGACGCCGCAATGTATCTGAATTCGTGAGCTAAATTTTGGCGAATGCTATACGTTAATTGATTTATAGGTTCATGCCTGATAACCTACAACAGATATGCTGAAATTTATATAACTTGTTTACGCACAGAAACGAATCACCTCTATCCACTAAAAATGATTAATTATCAACAAAACCTCTACCACTATGAAAAACGCATCCAATCGCCGGGACTGGCTCCGGAAAACGGCTCTGTTTGGCTCGGCCGTGCTAGTCGGGCAAAATCGGGAATCGCTTCCGGTTACTGCGACCGCTGCAGCTGTGGTTCGTCGCATTCCGATTAGCGTTTCGACGTACTCGTACTGGCATTTTCAGGAGCAGAAGTATCCCATTGAGAAAGTCATCGAGGATGCCTCCCGCATTGGCTTTGACGGCGTCGAGATTCTGCATCGCCAGATGACCGATGAAACGATTGCCTATCAGAATAAACTCAAGCGAATGGCCTTTGACAATGGTTTGTCGCTGCCGCTCCTGTCCATCCACCAGAGCTTCGTCGACCCCGATCCGGCCAAACGTAAAAAAGACATCGAACATACCGAGCGGTGCATCAACCTGGCCGTGCAAATGGGTATTCCCTGCGTACGCATGAATACGGGGAGCTGGCGGACCGTCAAACGCGATGCGGCTTATTATAGAGATGGCGTGGAACCACCGCTGAAAGGCTATACCGACGATGACGCGATCAAATGGTGTATCGAAGGTATGCAGGAATGTCTGAAAATAGCCGAAAAAGCGGGTGTGGTACTTGCTATCGAAAATCACTGGGGCCTTTCCTCTAACATCGATTACCTGTTACGAATATACGAGCCATTGAAAACTTCGCCCGCCATGGGCATGAACGTGGATACGGGTAACTTTGTGGGCGAACCGTACGCTCAGTTGGAACGCATCGCTCCGTACGCGACCATTGTACAGGCCAAAACCTACTACGGCGGCGGCCATTACTACGACAAGGAACTGGATTACACCCGCATCGGAAAGATCCTGCAAAAAGCCAATTTCAACGGATTCGTATCGCTGGAAATGGAAGGGAAGGAAGACCCCCGAACGGCGGTACCTAAAAGTCTGGAATTACTGCGGAAAGCCTTTACGTTTACGGCGTAGAAATGACTAATAAAAAAAGACCTCTGATCGCTCAGAGGTCTTTGCCAGTTTGGTAGTCCGTACGGGAATCGAACCCGTGTTT
>NZ_NMPS01000091.1:0-246 GCF_002261125.1 Siphonobacter sp. BAB-5385
AACCATTCCATGGGGGCCATCCCATGGCGGCGACCGCCTGCTCTGGGCCACCGCGTTGCGGCTGTCGTAGGCCGTTCCGTTGCTTCTGAGCGGGAGAGCTTTTCATCTTCTAACTGTAATTTATGGTAGTTAGTAGTTGGTAGTTGTTGGTATACAAGCAAAAGTTTACATGGACGGCATAAAACCGAACCCCGTCCTATCCCATTCCATGGTGGGCTCAAGCCGCCTACCATTCCATGGTGGCTC
>NZ_NMPS01000092.1:0-7837 GCF_002261125.1 Siphonobacter sp. BAB-5385
TCGCCGCCATGGGATGGCCCCCATGGAATGGTTAGTCATGGAGAGGGTTCTGGGCTACCGAACAGCCAGCAAGGAGGACCAAACTCAGTCTAGGTGAATATGAAAACTCCCAAAATAGGAATTTTTTTTCGCCATGAAATGGGCATACACTAGTCATCTCTACAGGACGAAATAGGAACTATTTAACCAGACGTTTTTCCAAATTGTAAAGCCAGAAACAACCTTACGCCCTACGAACAAACCCTATTAACGCTGAACAGGCAAAGGCAATGACCGTTGAAATACCCAAGGCCAGCAACTCTACACTTTGACGCGTCTCATTTTCGGGAAAATTGGTAAAAACCCAGTAGCCTACCCATAGAATGGCAACTTCGAGTAAGGCAAACTTCCAGCCTTTCTGGGGTTCCAGGATACCCAGCCCAAAAGCCGTCAGGATGGCTACCAAACAGGGCAAAAAGAAGGAGTTAGCGGTTTTAATGCAGTAAATGATTAGTATCCCTCCTACAATTACCAGGGACAGGGCGAGCAGGGTCGTTTTAGAAAGGTTAGGCATGGCAACAAGCGTTTAAGGGATAAGGATTAAGCTGGCTCTACTACTGGTGAATAAACCTTCGCTGTACGAATAGACTCCCTTCTTGTTGCAAAAATAGCGGTTAGGTTAATCGATTCAGCAATTCATCCCGATACAAAGCGGACAAGGGTAAAACAGCACCCGTGGTCAGGGTGACCTGATGCCGTTCAATTTTCTCAACTTTGCTCAGGGAGACGATATACGACTTATGAATGCGTATAAACTGATCGGCGGGCAATCGCTCCATGGCTTCCGACAGTTTCATTCGGGTTAAAGTCCGGCGGCTGGGTTCGTGAAATGTCAGGTAATTATCATCCGCTTCCACGTAGAGCAAGGTCGCCCGGTCGATGCGTGCCCAGTCGTAACCCGTTTTCACGAACAGGGAATCAGGGGCTGTCCATTCTGATAAATGTTGCTGCGAGCGTTTGGCCATAGCACGCTGGCAGGCCTGAACGAAACGACTCAAACGGATGGGCTTTAATAAATAATCGAGGGCTTCCAGCTCAAAACCGTTCACCGCATATTCTGCGTAGGCCGTCGTGAAAATGATTGGCACGGACGAACCAATGATCTGGGCCATTTCCAGTCCGGATAAATCGGGCATCTGAATATCCAGGAATAGCAAATCCACGGATTCCGTCTGTAAAAAGGCCAGGGCCTGCGTAGCACTGGCAAAGCTGGCAACTACCTGGACATAAGGCACCTGTCGGGCGTGCGACTCCAGCACGTGCAGGCCCATGGGTTCATCATCAATCAATACACAACGGAGCGGAGCGGAATCTTTTTTCACAAGAGTTGCCGGATTTGTTCATACAGAGCTTCCTTTTCGGAAGGCCGTTTTGCGTGTACGGTCACTATTTTACCCGATTTGTCGACTAAGATATACGATGGAAACTGAAGATGACTCCGTGGCGAATAGTGCCGCTGTATATCGTCCACCAGTGCTTTCCCCGCCAGGATGTGATAACCCGTTAACTGATAGAATGCAATCGTCTCCCGCCAGCCTTTTTCTGGGTTCGTCGTATGTTCAACCGCTACGTACAGGAAATCAACGGCTTGTCCCTTGAACTGTTCTTTCAGAGCCTGATTGAACGTAAATTCCTCCCGACAGGGGCCGCACCAGCTTCCCCACAGATCCAGATAGACCACCTTACCCCGGTGAGCTGCCAGCAGCGAATCCAGTGTAAGTATGGACGCAGGATGTACGTGTATATCTGACCGTTCAGTTTGTAACACACGATCCCAGTAGGGTTTCATAAGTTGTTGTACATACGGTCGGTAGGAGCTTTTGGGAAAGCGGTGCATGAAGTCCTGATACGCCTCGCGTTGGTAGCCCAGCTCACCGTGCTTGATTCCCTGCGTCAGGAACGAGGCAATCGCCCGTTCCAGCGACGATCCGCTGAGGCCGTAGTTGATGGCTTTGTACTCCCAGTAACGCTCGCCCTTCTCACGTACGTCCTGATTGACGGCAGCAAAGGGTTTTTGAAACATTTCCTCGGCCAGCGTCGCAAAAGCTTCTTTCGAGGTACACTGGTGCTGGAGATAGCGGGAGTAATAGGCAATCACCTGTTGGTAGGGATAACTGCGTAGGGCCGTTGCGTCGGAAAGATTTACTGCCTGATACGCTTGTTTCAGAACAGCCTGCCACTCTGGCTGACCATACTGGGATTTGTTACGGGATGTCCATACGCCATTTTCCCAAATCAGGTCCCAGACTTTACTGGCCGGAAAGAAGGTAAGGTCGGCTTTTGTCATTTCTAAAAACGCCGACGTCGGCTTGAAAGCAAGGGTTTTGAGCTGATCGAAGGCCCAGCTTTGACTTTGCTGAAGCTCCGCCAGAATCGTGGCCGGGCTACTTAATGAATCGTTATAAGTCGTTCGCCCTAACCGATTATACGTCAGGCCCAGTTGCTGGCGAAACTGGTTTTCTTTACCCAGACTTCCACCGAATCGGATGTCGCTGCGGTCGGCCCGCATTGTCAAGGTCTTGCCGGGTTCGGCGTAGAGGTACAGGCGTTGATCGGCATAATCCATGAAAATGATTTGGGGTGTCGTTACGGGTAGCTGAACGGAAAAGTTCCCCTGAGCGTCCAGATCTACTTTTTGCGAATCGGCCCGGTACACCCAGCAGTCAAAGGGTACGTAAAACGTGAGCGTTTTCACGGTTGGACTCAGCTTGCCCGAAAGTTTCAGTTGGGCATAGGCATTCAACTGCACACCCAGGAGTGCAAAAACAAGAAATAATCGCATGATAACTAGTAGATTAGTGAAGAGTGAGATGCAGATGGACGAAGTACCGATCCGCCAGGGATTGTACGCTGAGTTGATGTTTATCCGGATACAGCAGCGACAGGCGTTTTTTCGTGTTGACTAAACCGGTACCCAGGCCCGGCTGATCATTCCGCCGGGGAAACAGGCTGTTTTCAATGACCAATTCCAGCTCCTGTTGCTGAACGCTCAATCGTAGGGTAATAAAGCAGGGCTCATCCATGCGAATACCGTATTTAAAGGCATTTTCCACCAAAGGGAGCAACAGCAGGGGAGCAATCTGAGTAGGCTTTTCGTCGTAGGTAAGCTCGGTTTGAATCTGAATATTCTCCCGTACGGGCAGCCGCAGTTTTTGTAGCTGCACGTAATCAGTAATAAACGTTAGCTCTTCGGCAACCGATACCAGATCGTTCCTCGAACGGTCAACCGTATATCGCATAATGCTGGCGAGCTGTTCAATGCTTTGAGCCGTCTGCTCCGCCTGTTCGAGTAAGGCCGTTCCGTACAAGGTATTCAGGGTATTGAAGAAAAAGTGGGGATTGATGTGAGCTTTCAGGGCATGCAGTTCGGCATTGGTGAGCTGAATCTGCTGTTGCGTCTGATCCACCCGCTGCTGGATATACTGCCGCAACAACGCATAACCAAGGCTATAAGCTGCCACGACCAGAGTGGGTTCTCCGATCGGATTCGGCAAACCCCCGAACTTCCACTGGTTGAAGTACGCAAGTAGTACAGTAAAACCCACCGAGCCCAAACCGGTGCTGATCAGAAAAAATCGGATGGATTTTTTTCTGAAAATCAGGTGATAGTTGAGTTCGACCAGTAGCGTTCCTACGGCCATCACCGCCCACAAGCCCTGCCTGTAATTGTGGTTCATGAACCGTTGCCAGGCCGTAACCGACGAGCCATCGGGATTGATGAGATAGGGCCCCTCCCTGTACACCTGATAGCTATAGGAAAGAGCATCACTCAGCTCCATTCCTAGCCAGAGGACCAGGGCATGGACAAGCCATTGTTGCCAGATGGGTAAACGTGTAATAGCCATAATTGCCGAATCGCAGACGATGAATGCTTCAAAGCAAAAAGGTAAGCGGCTGTATCGCAAAAAAATGGGGTAAGAGCTTCGGAAGATGGGGTGAAAAGCTTCAGGGTAAGAATCTATACCCAAAATGAAGCAAACATGACCCCTTTTATGATTGATTCCTACTTTAAAAGGCTCCGTTCCTAAAGATCTCCGTATCGAATGCTGCAACCACTATTTCAGGCAGGACTAAAACCTTTTTGCTTTAGATTGAGTCTCATCAGCGAACACTTCTTTTCATTGATTTTCTATCACGAATAGCAATCCTAAAGATTTGATGATGACATCCAACCCTATTTTGCTCATCGGCGGCTCCGGTATCGTGGGCCGTTGGACCGCTCATTTCCTACGAAAAGCTCACCCGGAAGTACCCCTGCTGATCGGTGGACGGGATCTTGCTAAAGCGAAAAAGGCGGCCGCCGAAATCAGTCAGGCGGAAGGTGTGAAGATCGACCTCACGGCCGAGGATCTCGGTCTGGGCGATCGTCCGGTTAGTGCCGTCGCCCTCTTTTTTACGGATGAACGGGCTGCCGGATTGCGTTTCGCTCAGTCACGCGGCGTGCCGTACCTTACGATTTCTCCGGGTTTGCACGAAATCGCCCCGGAACTAGCCGCCTACATTCATAGGCCAGACGCCGCTCCAATCGTATTGGGTACGGAATGGCTGGTGGGAGCCACGACGATTCCTACGCTGGAATTTGTGAAGGCTTTCAGCCGTGTGCATGCCATCACCCTCAGTGCACTCCTGGACGAAGAGGACGCTGGCGGTCCGGCAGCAGATGCCGACCTGGAACGACAAATGAAAACGATGCCTTTATCCCTCACTCGCCGCGAGGGTGCTTACGTGTGGCGGAGTGGCGACGAGGGCAAAACTACCTTTCGGGCCGTGGATGGTACGGAAATGGACGCTTTCGCCCTGGCTCCCAATGACGTCATTAGTCTGGCTACGGTAACAGGCTCCCCCAACGTTCAATTCAATCTGGCTATTGGTGTGACGTCTACCCGTCGTCGCGGGGAACCGATGTCAACGGAAATAATAATTGAACTGGAAGGAGAAGATCATGCAGGCCAAGCTTTGCGTACGCGTCATGCGGTCGTTCATCCAGAAGGTCAGATGCCCCTGACGGGATTTGGGGTATCCATGGTTCTGGAACGACTGATCGGACTTGACGGTAAGTCGGCGACTCCGGCAGGTTTGTACTTCCCTTATCAGTTACTTGATGCGAAAGCCTATTTGACTCGTTTCAAGCAAATCGGGGGTACTCTTCTGGACCTGGAAGTGATGTAAAAGAGGTAATTAGTAATTTACTGTCCTAACGGAAGTCTGCTGAAACAATACCATTCGTTCTTATTCACAGTCAATCGTCTCGATAGAGCCTTTCTCATCGACGACGACTTGTTTTAGCATCCTTGCTTGGTAAATACGGTAACGATGGTTCGGAAGAAAATGTAAGCCTCCAGCCGTACGCTCCAATGCTTGATGTAGTAGAGATCATACATGAGTTTATGGCGGGCGTCCTGAAGACCCGCTCCGTACGGATAGCATATTTGGGCATAGCCCGTAATTCCGGGTTTAATGATGTGCCGTTCCTGGTAATGAGGAATTTCTTCTTCGAACACCTGCGTGAAGACCCGACGTTCGGGACGGGGACCGATGAGTGACATTTCTCCTTTGAGAACACTTAACAGTTGCGGCAGTTCATCCAGCCGTACTTTTCGCATGAAGGCTCCGAAGGCAAATGTTCTTGAATCATGTTTGCTGGAAAAGGCCGCTCCCGAAACTTCGGCATCCAGCCGCATGGAGCGAAACTTGACGCAGGTAAACTCCTGTTCTTTGCGTCCCACCCGCATCTGTCGATAAAACACGGGACCAGGCGATTGTTGGTTGATTTTGAAAGCACTCCACAGCCAGGCCGGACTGCTTACCACTAGTAAGCCAAGGCTTAAGAGGGTATCCAGACCTTTCTTAAACAGGCGTATGCCTGGCGAAAATCCGGGGAACATACCACTGGAATTGATGTGAGGAGCGGATTGAGCAATGTACACTTTACCCAATGTCTCTTCGCAAAAATCTGAAATGGTACTAATGTGAAAATTTGAACGTTTCTGGACGAGCAGGGCCTTCGAAGGTTGCCAGGAACCTGGGCAGGTAACCAGATGTACGTATTCAAAGGGTTGTACCAATGTCTCCAGATTCTGGCTTGCTCTCATATGGGCAGGTACCAGAATGATACGTTGATAACTGATCAGCAGACGCTTCAGATCGCGTTTCGTGAGAAAGTAATCGTAATCCGTAATCACCAGAACCTTTGAACTTACGTTACGCGGAGAGCGAATCTGATGGATAACCCGTTGAGTAGAAACATTTTCGGTAGGGGACGGGAGTACAGCTAACATCATAGAGTATCAGTAATATGGGGCGTTGGAATTATGCTATACTGATTCACGAATTTCTGGCCTGTAGCGAAGGGACCGCTGGATTGAATTTCGTGTTACTAGTTTATGGGCGTAAGAGGCAAGATTATATTTCTTAAAACTTTAGACGTATCCTTCATACGTTGCCACTTTGGCTTAGGAATACGCACTAACGCTTGTGCTGGGACCTCTTCTATTGGATTAGCTTCGGAACAAAAATTACTTACAGCTAAGCCAGCTAGTCATCCGTCAACAATAAAAACCAGATAACTCATAATCAGCAACAAAATCTGGATCGGTTGCCGAAACGTTAGCCAATTTTCTAACAAAGTACTTCTCTGATGGGCATTTAAACTATAGTAGTAATTGAAAATTTATGTAGTAATAGTTTACAAATTCATATAGTATTAATTGTAGTTCTCCATTTCCCGTACGGAAGTACTAAACAAAAAAGGGGCTGCTCCAACTGGAGCAGCCCCTTGGCTGGTCAGGCTACTAAACCCGCCCAGTGGTTTATTTAACAATCACCACGCGGTGGCTGTATACCGAACCATCCTGATGCTGGATGCTCAGCATGTACACCCCGGAAGGTACGTGTTGCACCGACAGATAGTCATCGCCCAGCCCCTCCGATTCGGCAACGGTAGTACCCGTTACGCTAGTCAGACGAAGCAATTTTACCTGCTGGGGATCCGTGACCCGCACGTAGAGTTTATCTGAAGCCGGGTTGGGATACACCTTCGTTTCAAAAGGTGCTTTCACCAGCACCGAGCGGCTGCGGCTGTAGTCAAAGCTACCATCCTGATCGACCATTTTCAGGCGATAGAGACTCGTGCCTGAAAGCGGCTGCGAATCTGCCAGGCGATAGCTTTGCTTGCTCGTGCTCTGGCCTTTAGCGGCCACCACGCCCAGCGTCGTCCACTCCTGGGCATTGCCCGAGCGGCTGCGTTGGACTTCAAAGTGCTGGCTGTTTTTCTCCTGAGCCGTCGTCCAGGAAAGTTCTACCTGCGATCCTTTCAACGTGGCTTCAAAGCTCATCAGACGCACGGGCAGCGGACCACCCCAGCTTAACGTATACGTCACGGATGGCGAGATACTACCCGCCGCATCGTGGTAGGCGTAGGTAAACTCAGTCGAGGTGTAGCCCGTACCGGTGAACTCCAGCTCGAGCTTCGATGGATCGTAGTTAGTCAGCACCTGACCCGGCGTCACTTTCACGCCATCGTACCAGAGCGTACCGTTGGTGGGCAGGCTGGTGATGGTTACCGTACGGTTTTTCTGCTCGCCACTCAGACGGCCGTCCTCGGGATCTTGTCCCGTGAGCTGGCCGGGGGAAGCCGTGCCTGTACCGGTGGAGACGTGACTGCTATCGAGTTTGATTTTGACATTCGGGCTCGGTACATCAATCAGGTACGTCTTCGGCTCGGCAAGCGGCGGTTGCTGCACGCCGAAGTTGGCATTGGTCACGCTCGTGGTAGCAACCGTGATGTTCGGTAAGATAC
>NZ_NMPS01000093.1:0-62262 GCF_002261125.1 Siphonobacter sp. BAB-5385
GTAGGTCGTTCAGTTGCCGCCATGGAATGGCTTCCGGGCGGGAGAGGTTTTCAATTTTCTGACATCTTTTGAAAGTTGATGGTTGTTAGTTATAGGTTCATAGAAGACAATCGAATACCCTATTAGACGGCATACACCCGATCCCCGTCCTATCGCATTCCATGCGGACTGAAAAACCAGCCAACTCAGCAGAACGATATAGTGCCCCTGTAATCAAAAGTTGTTGGTTTTAAACTACTCCTACACAGAATACCCAGACACTAATCAAACCTTGCTTACAAAACGTAATCATTAGTCTTTGGGAAAGAATCAAAAATCCCATCCTTATCTTTGACCGACGATATCTTTCTTCAACATGGCAGCTACTTTTTTTGTCAACGGTTCGTTCGTTCCCGAAGAACAAGCCCAACTTCATATTACCGACCTGGGTCTGTTGCGGGCCTATGGCATTTTTGATTTTTTCCGGGCCATGGACGGTCAGCCCATTTTTCAGGAAGACCACCTCGACCGCTTTGAGCGTTCAGCGGAACTGATGGGCTTGACGATTCCCGCCAGTCGGGAACAGCTTCGCGAAATCATTGCCGAACTGATTCGTCTGAATCCGCATGCCCTGCTAGGCTTGAAGCTGGTACTTACGGGTGGTTATTCACCGGATGGGTTTGCTCCCGCCGAAACACCCAATTTTTTCGTCATTCCGAAGCCCTTCGAGTTCAAAAGTCCGGACGAAGGCCTGCACTTCATGAGCGTCGAACACCAACGCCAGCTGGCCGAAGTCAAGTCACTCGATTACCTGTTGCCGATTTATTTATTACGAAAGCAACGCGAAATAGGAGCCGACGACGTATTGTATTACGAAAACGGTCTGATTACCGAATCGTCCCGTTCCAATGTGTTTGTGGTCAAAGGCGATACGCTCATTACACCTGCCGAAGGCATGTTACGCGGCATTACCCGGAAACACATCCTGCAATTTGCTCCCCAGATTATGCGGGTGGAAGAGCGTCCGGTTACGCTGGAAGAGACGCTGCAGGCCGACGAGCTTTTCACCACCGGATCGACCAAACGGATTGTACCCGTTACTAAAATTGATCAGAAACCCATCGGAACCGGACAGCCGGGGGCCGTTACCCGTAAGCTTTACGAGCTTTTTTTAAAGTACGAACAAGAAACGATTTGAAGCGATTCATTCACTTTTGCCTGTTTTTCGGAACTATCTTTCAGGCTTGCGGGCAACTCCCGCAGGCCCTGCCCGGCTGGGAAGCTTTGCGTTGTGACAGTACTCAACGCGTTAGTGCTTTAAGCCTGTATGATTTGATTCTTCCCCTGTACAGCACGGACAGTATCCGCGAAAAAACCATTGGCGTCAACCGCGTGCTGGCCTTTGTGGCGGATGAAAAAGGTACGGTTCGGTTTCTGGGTTCGCATCGGACGGGTTCAATCGCGGACTCGCTAGGCTCCCCCACTACACCTTTAGACAGTATACAACGGCACACGTACCTCGCTTCGGCAACCGACGAGCCCATTTATCTGTACGATCGCTGGTCCTGGCTGCTCAATACCACGCGTGAAGTATTTCTGACTCGCCGGGATTCACTCGTGGATTCGCTGCGTCGTCAGTTGCCGAATTATGAAATAAAAGTGATTTCCGACCTGCGAAGTGCGGAATTACAGACCAAACTGTTGGGGCGAGGCCGTAGTATGGCTCCCATTTCGTTTCACCAGCTGGGACTGGCTGCTGACCTGGGCTTTTCCGGCGGGGCCGCCTGGTCCGTAACGCGGGTCCCTACGAGGCCATTGGGGAATTGACGCCGTACTATCAATTAATATGGGGCGGAAATTTTGTGGGTTTTGTCGATCCTCCCCACTTTCAACTGTACAAAAACGCGGCGGTATTTCTGCGGGATTTCCCCATGCTCCGCTTTGAGTTTGAGCCTTTTTACGAAAATTACCTGCGACGCGTACGGCAAAAAATTGAGAATAATCGGGAAAATGAAGTTGAAGACACCAAAGCTTTATTAATGATCCTCAACGAATTCCGGCAACGGATGCCCTGTGCCTGTCAAGGAGATTCGTTAAAAACTTCGTTGCCTCAGCTGGCGAAAGTCCCCTCGCTTACCTCAGAAGACGTACTGATTTTCGGCGATTTACGGAATCAACGCTTATCCTTCTGGCGGGGCAACGAGTTGTTGATTTCGTACCGCTTGGGAATTTGGCAGTAATTCCTCAATAGTTTCCGGAAAAATACTTACTTTTCGCCCGTTCCTGATCTGAAGATGTGCTGGAATGACATTTTCCATATTTCTAGGAATACTCACTTATATTCAACCTTAACTCTCAATCCTTATGGGACTGATTTCATTCATGAAGGGGGTCGGCGAAAACCTCTTCGGTAGTAAAGATGAAGAAACCAAAGTAGCTCAGGCCAAGCCTGAAGAAGTAGAACACTGCGGGCCGGAGCTTTGTTACAAAAAGTAAAAAGCCTGGGTCTGACCTACAAAAACCTGACGATCAAAACCGCTGGTTCAACAGTTGTTTTGGAAGGCGAAGTAGACAAGCAGGAAGACGCTGAAAAAATTGCCCTGACCGTGGGTAACGTCACCGGCGTAGAACAGGTAGACAACCGCATCCGCGTGACGGCTCCGAAACCCGAGGCTCAGTATCACACTGTAGAAAAAGGCGATTCCCTTTCGAAAATTGCGGGTAAGTTTTATGGCGATGTCATGAAATACCCCGTCATTTTTGAAGCTAACAAGCCCATGCTGAAAGATCCCGATCTGATCTATCCCGGTCAGGTACTGCGGATTCCACCGCTGGAGAGCTAGTCCTTTGATTTGCGTACAAAAACGTCCCTTTCTCACCGGAAGGGACGTTTTTTATTATTAAGATTTTCTCATGTGAAAACATCTTCGCTGGCTTTTGGTAATTCTTCTAAAGAAATGTTTCTCTGCAAAACTGATCATCCGTGCGTTCCAGTAAGCAATATGTTAATCTGAGTCATAACAAGGTAGAAAACCACCTCAAAACCCTGCAAAATGAGTTTGAGGAAGAAGTAGTCCCAACGGATACCGTCACTTATAAACTCCGGCAATTTTTCTGGTCGAATTTCTTCGGTTTCGTCTACCATTATTTTAAAAGTCGATTCGGAAAACGCTATCCGTATCAGTCGTATCCGAAGGACGGGGATTCGGGTGTGTATCGAATTCCAAACGATGCGACCCTGGCCCTGCTTTCCGACTGGGCCACGGATACTATCGAATCCGATCTGGTGGGACGTTTGGTAGCCCGGTATCAGGCCGACTATACCTTACACCTGGGAGACGTCTATTTCGTTGGGGCTCCGAAAGAGATACGGGCCAACTTTCTAAATCCGGATGCCTCCTGGCCCTGGGGTACGCAGGGCAGTCTGGCCCTGTCGGGGAATCATGAAATGTACTCCAACGGTCGTGGTTACTTTGAAGAATTGCTTCCCCGCATGGGCGTCGATCAGGCGGGTGTACGCGTTTCGCAGAAGGCGGGATTTTTCTGTCTGGAAAACGATCACTGGCGAATCATTGGCTTGGATACGGGCTATACCTCCGTACGAAATCCGATTATGGAAATCATCAACCCACCGGACTGTCGCCTGAAAGATTCGCAGGTGCAATGGCTACGGGAGCAGGTAAAACTGGGTGATGCCAGCGATAGCCGCGGCCTTATTTTTCTGAGTCACCATCCCGTTTTTTCGGTGTTCAGAAATGCCTTTCCCAAGCCCGGTGAGCAGCTCCGCGAGATTCTGGGCGAAGCCACCCGGCCCGTCGCGTGGATTTACGGACATGAACATCGCATGGTGATTTACCATACGCAGGAACTGAAAAATAGTTTGACGGTACACGGCCGCTGCATCGGCCACGGCGGTATGCCCGTAGAACTCAAAGCCCCCGAAACCCACGATCCGATCTACTTCATGGACGACCGCATCCGTACCCGTCTTCGCCGTCGGGATGTGAGCTACAACGGCTTTGCGTACCTGACGCTACAGGGCCCGAATGCCGTGATGAAGTACATCGACGTAGAGGATACCATGATTTTTCAGGAGAACTGGCGGGTAGAAAATGGGGCAGTGATTGTGGAAAAGGCGGATGCGGTGTAATAACAAGATTGAGCAAAATTGAATGAGCGTATAGATTCGACCCTATTACTCTACCCCTACCTCATTAGAAGGTGAACCGTCATCGGTTATAACTGGCTAAAGTTCCGAGTAAATATCTTCTGGATTAACGCTTAAACACTTTTGGGTAACCTTACCCTAAGGTCACTTCCTGCTATTCTATTATCCGTACAAATGTTGACTTCGGGAAAAGCTAAACACTGGGAAATCCAAACTTCACGCCTTGACATTCCGTCATTTTTAAAGGCTTTCCTGGGGAAGTAAATCCGGGGTAATCACATCTACTCACCTTCGAGCTAGACGGCAATAAGCTAACTGGCGAAAAGCAGAAAATGATCCTGGGTCGTTTTACCTTTTGCAGGAAACAGGATCAAAAGTCAGTGGTCGCTCCCAATCAGGACTAAACGAATGATCGCCCGAACCGCTGGTCTAGGCTATTGGCAGAACACCTTTCCTATTTGCCGCAGATCAGCTTAGGCTTGCATTACTACTCCGGTAAGGCCCAAATTACCGCCGATTAAAAGACGCGGTGTTTGGCTAATCCTCAACACTGCCGCCACGCTCAACCTTTTTTCTTTTAACAGACGCTAAACGTACAACCGCTTATGATCAGATCCTTCAAATCACTGCTTCTGCTGGCTTGCTTTGGGTGGATTATTTCAAGTACCTCCTGCCAGAAGTCCGGTAAGGAAAATGAGAAAGCTACCGAGGCAGTCCAATCCAATGAAACGGAGCCCAAAGCCGAACCCTCGGGTACAGCGACTGCCAAACCTTTTGATGTGAGTACCCTTCCGGTATCTACTCATCCCCTCGAAGCCTTTCCCTTTTTTAGCCTTCCCAAGGGCTTAGCCGAACAAAACAAGCCCGTCCAGCGGTCTTTTGACAAATTGTTCTTTGCATTAAACGGTGTCATGACGCCGCTGGAAGGAAAAGTCTGGAAGAGTTATATCGTTACGCAGCCGGGTAGCACGGAGGAGTGGTCACTGCCCTATTTTGAAAAAGCTACGATGACGCCATCACTAAAGTGGGTGGCGTCAAGGTCTTTGATGGTGAAATTACCAGTGCAGAATACGAGCGTTACCACAATCAGGCCCCTTACTTAGGCGAAGATGGCTCGATCGGTTATACCGAAGAAAACATAAAAGTGTACGTGATTCGCCGGGCGGATGGTGGCGACATCTATATTCAGCTCAGCGGGAACAGTGCTTCCGGTAAACTCAATATCCTGCAAAAGGAAGCGTTCAAGCAAACCATTACCCTGCTGAAAGCCGATCAAATCCAGAGCCAGCTGGCGGAAAAAGGAAAAGCGGTCCTGTATATTAACTTTGATGTCGACAAGGCCACGTTGAAACCAGAGGGACAGGAAGCAGTGAAGGAAATCGAGAAAGTCCTCAACAGCGATAAAGGCCTTAAGCTTAGCATCGAAGGGCATACCGATGATACCGGCAATGCGGACCACAACAAAAAGCTGTCGGAAGATCGGGCTAAAGCTGTACTACAGGCATTAGTCGCATCCGGTACCAATCCTTCCCGCTTGAAAGCCGTCGGATACGGTGCACAAAAACCTTTAGTACCGAATGATTCGGAAGAACATAAAGCCAAGAATCGACGCGTAGAACTAGTAAAAATGTAGCCTTACAGCGGTTGCCTTGGCTTAACGTAGTAAACGGTATCGCCTTCCAGAATCAGCGTTTCATACAATGATCGATTTTTAAATTAGGCAAGGTTTACTCTAGCTTTAAAATAGTTTTTATTTTAATAACAAAGAGCTACTTCGATACGCGAAGTAGCTCTTTGTTATTAACGTATCTATCCCAAACTTTAGCAGGAGATTTGTAAGGTATCTAACCTTATTTCAACTGTATTTGAATCAAGTAAAAATATTTAAGTTGAGATTAATAAAATACTTAAGTAGTTTTCTTTCCAATGAACAAGTTAAACCATTTCATTTAAATCTATTACGAACCTATAAACAGTACTATTTAACTACCTCATCAACGTGTCAATGGCTATTCCCATAAAAACGCCTGTTAACATAAAGGTGATCATTCCTAAGAGGTAAGAAGCCAGTGCTTTGATATAGCTTCCTACTTTTTTCTTATCAAAAAATTGACCAATGGCCCAGGTATTATACACAATACTGATCATACCTCCGATCTGCATCAGTCTAAAACCCGTTACTCCCTGAAAAATTGCAAAAAGGGTATAAATTAACATACTCATTCCAATTACGAAACATAAGAGAATAAGTATTTCAAAAAAATTATAATCATACTTTCTAAAGAAAACCTTTAACCAACCAGCAATGAATACCCCCATGATAATATTGGAGTAACCATAGTGATCCTGAATCCATTTAAAGACTACGCTAACGGTAGTTTTTGTTATTTCATTATATTGTATATACGAATTTTCGATATGAAAAAAATGACTTACAATCGTATAGATTAGAGAGGTAATAATAATGAAAATAATGGGTTTAACGAGCCGACTTCTGTTATCTGAAATATAGTTTCTTACATTTTGGCCAGGATGCGTTAAAAGTTCTCTAATCGTGTATAAGATACCACGTTCAAAGTGGAGTACATGTTCAATTTCATGCACGATGTAATGCCCGTCAATCCGTTTGAGTTTAGCTGGTTGTCCGCACCCAGGGCAGTAATTTGAGTTAATTTCCGTGTTACAATTTTTACAATTCATAGGTAGGGGATTCGATCTTCAAGTACTGGATACGGCGTGCTAGGATTTGGTATTTAAAAGATGAAATTTAATACGCACATTTTGTAAATGTAAGAAAATTACAGGCAATAACTCAGCAGTTCACTGGTTATCAATGTATTAAATCTTTACTCAATAAAAAAAACGGCAGGTAGGAACCTGCCGTTAAGTAAAATCGAAATCTCGTACTACTGTTTTATACCCTATTACTTCGCTAATTCTTCTTCCAGATCAAGCTCCGTATAGTCCTTCACGCATTTCCGAACGCTGGTAAATGTTTCGAATTCTTCGGCTTTGTGCGTGGTTGTCAGGATGATGGCTTCCATCCCGGCGTTGAAGGCCGTACGGGCTCCCGTGGGGGAATCTTCGAACACCAGACATTCCTCGGGTTCTACACCCAGTGTCTGAGCAACCTGGAAAAATACGCTGGGATCGGGCTTGCCTTTCTTGACGTCCCGATCACAAACGATGGCTTTGAAGTAATGCCGAATGTTGAGATTATCCAGCACGTAATCCACGTTTTCGTACCGGGCCGCCGTACCGATGCCCATCGGAATATCCAGTTCAGCGGCTCTGGCCAGCAGTTCGGGTAAGCCATCAATGAGGCGAAGCTGTTCCAGGAAAATTTCCCGGTAGCGGGCTTCCTTCTCGGCGGAAATGCGGTCGCGTTCTTCAAACGCATACTGGTCGCCGAAGATCCGAACCAGAATATCGTCATTCATACCGTGGCAGGTAGCAATGACTTCATCCAGCGTCAGCTCCTTCCCTACCTCGGCCAGTTTCGACTGCCAGGCGTGGTGGTGCACCATCATGTTATCCACCATCGTCCCATCCATATCGAAGATCAAAGCTTTCTTTTTCATGCGGCAAAGGTAATGGTGGGTTTTGAGTTTGGGGTTTCGGGTTTAGAGTTAATTATCCCCTCTTTACCTCTATCTCGAGCTTTCTGATTTCTCAGTAGGTTATAATTCCAAAAACGAATCATGAACGATTTGGGAGAAAACAACTCTAAACCCTAAACTCAAAACGTAACAACGCTTAATAGAAGACCCCATAAATCGTTAGAATCAACCCGGTAATAGTCAGGGCACCAACGAGGAAGGAGGTGGATACTTTAAACCAGCTGGATTCAACAGCAAAGGCTTTGGGGTTGGCCTTGCCCTTGGATTCCAGTAAACTGATGGCTACGTGCACCGCTACGCAAATCCAGAATACCGTACCCATCCGGTTGAGGAAGGGCATATCCGGAGCTTGGTATTTGAACAGCGTCGAGAGTGGAATACTCAGCAAAGCCGACACCAAAGCACCGTTGGCCGTGGCTTTGTTCCAGAAGAAACCCAGTAAGAAAATTGCCAGAATACCCGGTGAAATAAAGCCCGTGTACTCCTGAATGTACTCAAAACCCTGACCAAAGTTCCGCAGGAATGGACTCAGCACCAGAGCAATAGCAAATGCCACTATGATGGAAAGACGTCCCAAGCGTACGGTTTGTTTTTCGTTCAGATCAGCATTGAAGAATTTCTTGTGAATGTCGAGTACGTAAATGGTCGAGATACTGTTCGCTTTTCCGGCCAGCGAAGCGACGATAGCTGCCGTCAGAGCCGCGAAGGCCAGACCTTTCAGACCCGTGGGCAGGAGGTTCAGCAGTACCGGATAGGAGTTATCAGGTTTGACGACGCCTCCTTCAGTAATACCGCTCACAATTGCCGGATCGGCATTTTCCTGGAACAAAACATACGCCGCCAGACCGGGCAATACCACAATAAAGGGCATCATTACTTTCAGGAAAGAAGCAAACAGCAGACCGTTTCGGGCCGTCTTGAGGTCGGCTCCGAGGGCCCGTTGCGTGATGTACTGGTTACAGCCGAAGTAGTTGAAGTTTACAATCCACTGACCACCAATGATGAACATCATCAGACCCGGTAACTGGTTGTAGGCATCGATGAACCCACCGCGACCGTCGTGTACCTGATACTCGCCCGGCGAGAAGACCATGTGCATGTGACTGTCGGCTTTTTCTTTCAACAGGCCCAGCCCTTCAAAAACGCCTGCTCCCGTACCCACCCGGTCAGACAGCAAATCCAGAGCCAGATAGGTCGTAGCCAGACCCCCTACTACCAGACAGACTACCTGAATCACGTCGGTGTAACCGATTACCTTCATCCCACCTAGCGTGATAAATACCGCAAAAACCGTCAGGAAAATAGCCGAGGGCATGAACCCAAAACCCGTCATTTTTTCCAGACTGATCGCCCCCAGGTAAATAATCGAGGTCAGGTTGACGAGGATGTACAGCAAGAGCCAGAATACCGCCATGATCGTTGCCAGCCGTCCGTCGTAACGAACCTGCAGGAATTGAGGCATGGTGTAAATCTTGTTCTTGATGTACATCGGCAGGAAGTACACGGCGATGATAATCAGGGAAAACGCACCGACTAATTCGTAAACCGAAATCGCCAGCCCCAATTGGAAGGCCTGACCGCTCATGCCGATAAACTGTTCGGCAGAAATGTTAGAAGCAATGATGGAGGAACCAATGGCCCACCAGGTAAGCGAACCTTCCGCCAGGAAGAAATCCTTGGAATCGGCGGTTTGTTTGCCTTTGTTTTTGAAGACCCAGTAACCGTATACGGCCACTATCACGAAATAAACCAGGAAAATCGTGTAGTCCAGCGATTCAAGACCGAGTGTCATAAATGGGTTTAGAGTAAGATTAGTTTTGCAGAAGGGGATTGTTAAACGTACCGCTACCGACGGCATCGTCCATAGCGATACGTGTGATTTCGTGGGTTAGGATTGCTTAGCAGCCTTGTCCGTAGTAAGCATCTTTCCCGTGTTTCCGGAAAAAGTGTTTGTCAATCAACGTCTGTTTCAGGCGGGGCACGTCCGGACGCAGGGTACAGGACAAATACGCCATCTGGGCCACGGCTTCGAGTACCCCGGCATTGTACACGGCTTTTTCCGCCGTTTTTCCCCAGGTAAACGGAGCGTGATTGCCCAGTAGAACCATCTCGACTTCTTCGTAGGAAAGGTTACGCCGTTCAAATTCGTTGAGAACCTGATAACCGGTTTCGTATTCGTAGTTGCCCTTGATCATTTCATCATCCATCGGCGGAGCACAGGGAATGTCCGTGGTCAGGTGATCGGCGTGGGTCGTACCCAGAATCGGAATATCCAGCTGAGCCTGAGCCCAGGCCGTCGCGTACGTACTATGCGTGTGCACAATGCCACCGATCTTTTCCCAATTTTTGAAGAGTACGGCGTGCGTCTTCGTATCCGACGAAGGGCGTTTGGTACCTTCGACTACCTGGGCATCGAAATCACAGATGACGATGTCTTCGGGACGCAAAAATTCGTAGGGTACACCCGAGGGTTTAATGGCAAATACGCCCTTCTCCCGGTCTACTACCGAAGCATTGCCGAACGTAAATACAACGAGATTGAGCTTGGGCAGCAGCATATTCGCCTCGTAGCACTCTTCTTTTAAGCTTTGATAACTCATGGGGTTTGAATGTTGAGTAAGCTGGCAGGGGGTTGCAGTCTGAGTGAGTTTGAGAAGTATAAGAGGTTTGACGTTTGAAGAGTAGAAGGTTTGAAAGAGTACTTTCCTTTATAACCTGATCTTACGGGTTGGAGTAGGTTTGAAAAGTATAAGGTCTGTTTTTTGAAAAGTCCTTGTTATTCAGGAATGCACGAACCCGAAACAGTCCCGTTCTACTCCTGTCAACCTAACCCTTTTCAAACCTTATACTTTTCAAACTTCAAAACGCTCAAACGTTATACCCTTCAAACCTACTCAAACCTCAAACTTCCCCTCCTACTAGCGATACGTTACGTCATTCCAGCGAAGCTCGTTTTTGAGCTGACGCAGGGTAGTATCTTTATCAATGACTACGAGTTCGGTACCGAACATATCGGCAAAGTCCTCGATGTATTCCGTTGTCAGGTTCTGGCTGTATACCGTATGGTGAGCACCGCCAGCCAGAATCCAGGCCGCACAACCCGTTTGCATATCGGGCTGGGGTTTCCATAGTACGCGGGCCACGGGCAATTTGGGCAGTTCTTCCTGAGCGGCTACGGCTTCTACTTCGTTCACCAGAATCCGGAAGCGGTTTCCAACGTCGATGATCGAAACGTTGATCGCCGGACCCGCCGCTGAATTGAATACCAGACGCACCGGATCGGCTTTACCACCGATACCCAGCGGATGGATTTCGCAGGAAGGCTGAGCGTCGGCAATCGACGGACAGATTTCCAGCATGTGTGAACCCAGTACGAGTTTATTCGCCGGATTGAAGTGGTAGGTATAATCTTCCATGAACGAGTTACCGCCCGGCAGACCGCTTGCCATGGTTTTCATGGTACGTACCATCGCCGCCGTTTTCCAGTCGCCCTCGCCACCGAAACCGTAACCCGCCGCCATCAATCGCTGCGAAGCAATACCGGGCAATTGGACCAGTCCGTGCAGGTCTTCGAAGGTATCGGTATAGGCTTTGAAATTTCCGTCTTCCAGGAATGCTTTCAGTCCCAGCTCGATACGAGCCGCTTCCCGCAGCGACTGACGGAGCTCACCATTTTGCCGAAGCGAGTTTACCACGCGGTATTCTTCTTCGTAAACGGCAACCAGTCGGTCGATTTCCGCGTCCGAAATCTGGTTTACGACCTGTACCAGATCACCAACGCCGTGCGTATTCACCGAGTACCCGAAGGTCATTTCCGCGGATACTTTGTTACCGTCCGTTACGGCTACGTATCGCATGTTGTCGCCGAAACGAACGACTTTCATGCCCTGCATTTCGTAACGAGCCGCCGATACGCGGGACCAGGTGCTGATTTGTGCAATCACATCTTCCTGCTCCCAGTGACCGACCACGACTTTCCGGTTCAGTCGCATGCGGGACATCATGAAGCCGAATTCGCGGTCGCCGTGAGCCGACTGGTTCAGGTTCATGAAATCCATGTCGATTTCACCCCAGGGAATATCCCGATTGAATTGCGTATGCAAATGCAGCATGGGCTTTTGCAAAGCTTTCAACCCCAGAATCCACATTTTAGCGGGCGAAAACGTGTGCATCCAGGTGATGATCCCGGCACAGTTTGGAGCTACGTTGGCCTCCTGAATGATGCGGTAAATTTCTTCCGAAGTCTTCACGACGGGCTTGAAAACCACCCGTACGGGCAACGACCGATCCAGATGCTCGGCGATGGTTTTGGAATGTTCATCTACCTGACGAAGCGTTTCCTCGCCGTACAAATGCTGGCTACCCGTTACGAACCAGACTTCAAATTGTTTTAAGTCAATCATGGTGTATACTTCTGAATATCAATGACTAGTTTATACTGGAATTATAAATTCCTGAGCGTTTGATTCCGGATTGCAAATCCCGAATTAACCTGTAGTAAATTTGGACTTCACCTTACGAATGCCCGAGTATCGCCGGTTCCTGCGGGCCAAACTCCACAAACTGACCAAGTTCCAGGAACTTTTGATAGAGCACTTTATAAACTTCCACCTTATCTGGCTGTGGTTCGTAAATGGCATCGAACCCGGAAGACATGGCTTCCTGAGCCTCGCTCACGTTGGCGTACAGACCCGCCGCCACGGAGGCAAACATGGCCGCACCCAGGGCACAGGCCTGATCGGATTTGGCAATTTTGATGGGCATGTCCAGCACGTTTGCCAGGGTTTGCATGGCAAAAGCCGACTTGCGGGCTACGCCACCAATGGCAATGACCTGCTTGATGGGGACGCCTTCCTGCACGAAACGATCCACGATATTTTTCGAACCGTAGGCCGTTGCTTCCACCAGAGCTTTGAATACCCGGGCGGTATCACTTCCCAGATTCAGGCCCATGATGGCTCCCTTCAGCGTATGATTCGCGTCGGGCGTACGGCGACCGTTGAACCAGTCAATCGCGACGGCATCGTTTTCAGTCACGGGTAACTGAGCCGCTTTTTCGGATAAATGCGGAATGAGTTGTTTACGCAGCGTTTCAGCCGCTTCCTCGCCGAGCAATTCGCGAACGGGTTGCAGTACGAGGCGTTGCAGCCAGGCGTAAATATCCCCGTAGGCGGACATCCCCGCTTCCATTCCCAGCATACCAGGAATGACCGAACCATCCACCTGACCGCAGATACCACGTACCAGCAGATTACCGATTTCTTCCGTCGGAGCGACCAGCATATCGCAGGTAGACGTACCAATCACTTTGCAAAGCGAATACGCTTCAATGGTACCGCCTACGGCTCCCATGTGGGCATCGAAAGCTCCTACGCCGATGATGGCCTCGTCGGAAATACCCAGCTTTTCAGCCCATTCCTTCGAGATTTTGCCCATAGCTTCGTCCGACGTATAGGTATCGTGGAAAAGGCGACCCCGAATACCCGTTAGTAGCGGATCGAGTTGAGTCAGGAATTCTTCGGAAGGCAGACCGTCGAAGTCTTCGTGCCAGAGGGCTTTATGGCCGGCGGCACAACGGCTGCGTTTCAGCGTCAATGGGTTCGTATTTCCCGTCAAAACGGCCGACACCCAGTCGCAATGTTCCACCCAGGAAAACGCTTTTTCCCGTACTTTTTCATCCACGCGAAGTATACGCAGAATCTTTGCCCAGAACCACTCGGAAGAATAAATACCGCCGACGTACTTCGTAAAATCAAGATCCCAGGAATGGGCTAAATCATTGATTTCCTGAGCTTCTTTATTGGCCGTATGATCCTTCCAGAGAATGAACATACCGTTAGGATTCTCGGCAAATTCGGGCAGTAAAGACAAGGGCGTACCGTTTTCATCCACCGGGCCGGGGGTCGAACCCGTGGTGTCTACGGAGATCCCGACTACGTTCTGACGTACTTCGTCCGTAGTATTGGCTAGGGCTCCTTTGATGGAAAATTCCAGGCCTTCCAGATAATCCAGAGGATGCTGACGAAACTGGGAATGCGGAGCATCACAGTACAAACCCTGTTTCCAGCGAGGGTACTCGTATACCGCCGTTCCTACCTCCGCTCCCGTCTGAGCATTCAGTACCAGAGCCCGTACGGAATCCGTTCCGTAGTCTACGCCAATGACGTATTTTGTTTCCATTTGTATGCTAAAGTGTTAATCTGACACATTCATTATCGTACACGGACGCCATTCGACGCTTTTTGCTGCATTTTCTATGGCTTGAACCTGTATTTCCTCTCGCTTCTTGACTCTACTCAAGACGCTGGTTCGCCTTTGAAAACCTTACAATCTGGCGATTAAAAATCACTGATAAAGTGAAGGAAAGCATTAAACTGTTTCTGGTATCGTTCCTGATCGAGTCGGTACAGGATGGCTTTTTTCGTCAGACTCTGTTCGTTTTTTTCGCCTGTATCTTTCAGCAGTTTCGTGGAAAGAATCTTCCGGCTGAAATTCCGGCGGTCGAAAGCCTGACTGTAAATGGCTTCGTATAAACGCTGTAGCTGAGGAATCGTAAATTTTTCGGGAAGTAACTCAAAACCAATGGGGTGCAGGGCCGCTTTGTACCGCAGACGTTGCAGGGCCATTTGTACCATCCGGCCGTGATCGAAAATCAGATCCGGCATGGTTTCCAGACTTTGCCAGTACGCATTTTTCGAACGGGCTAATTCTGCGTCATGGTCGGAGATGTTGATTAACGCGTAAAAACTGACGGATACGGTCCGCTCGACTGGATCACGCTGCACCTCACCGAAGGTATGCAGTTGTTCCATGTACACATTCTCCAGGCCCGTCAGTTCATGCAAAATGCGTTTGGCCCCTACTTCCAGATCTTCGTTTTCATTCAAAAATCCGCCCATCAGAGACCATTTTCCCTGCTCCGGCTCGAAGTTCCGTTTAATGACTAACAACTTCAGTTCCTCGCCATCGAAGCCAAAAATGATACAATCGGTGGCAACCAGCACGCGGTTGGAATGAGGATACTTTAGAAGCATGGAGGTACAAGGTGGCTGCGGAACAATACGCTTAAATCGTGTCGAAATAACACAATATTTTTGTATTTACCATATATTTTTTAAAATTATTTAAGCTTCGAAATGGGAAATAAAGATAGGAATGGACGGGCGGTTCACTACTACGTTTTAACGATAGCTTGTAACCAAATGCGAAGTCCGTTAGCTTGGTTTTGATGCCTAAACTTAGGGAGTTAGTATCGGCCAGCCCTTTTTAAACTGAAGCTTCAGTAATCGCAGTTTCGATTTACCATTATCATTGGCATCGTAGTAATGGGTAGATACCAATCGTTTCTCAGCGAGTAATCCCACGTGGCCCGGACCAATAAACTCTCCTGACGTTCGCAGTACTATCGTTCCTCCTCCCTTCGCCAGATCCTTCCCCGTATCATCCAGAAACGGTCCTAAGGGTTGTTCCGAGCGGCCTACTACGATGGTATACGTACTATTTACTCCCTTACAGCATAGACCGTTATTGACGAACAGGTAATAGTACTTTCCTTCTTTGATCAGACAGGCGGCTTCCCAGTCCGAAGCGTTGCCGCCCGCGACTTTCGTTAGCGTGGCTCCCGTCTTGATTTTTCCGGTTGACGTATCCAGTTCCACCGTCGCAATTCCACCAAAAAACGAACCGTACGTTAGATAAACTTTACCGTCCGTATCGCGAAACAGGTTAGGGTCGATGGCATTATAGCCTTTACGGTCGCTGGATTCGATCACCAAGCCCTGATCCTGCCACTGGTACTGCGGGGAAGCGGCATCGAGCGTGACGTTCGTCGCCAGTCCCAAAGCCGAAGTCGAAGCCCCAAACGTTGAACAGGAATAGTACAGATAATACTTTCCATTCATAAACAGCAGATCGGGAGCCCAGAAGTGGCCTTTGAACCCGGGAACGCTGGTGTTGATCCATTCCGGCCAGGTACCCTTTTTGAATACCGGTTCGCTTTGCTGCCAGCTTTTTAAATCCGTGGAGGTGTGTACTGTGATGCCGTGCCCGGTTGAGAAGAAATAGTACTTATCGCCCTCTTTTAGAATGGTACTCGGATCGTGCGTAGCAGGAGCCTGCGAGAAAGCCCATACCGGTAGAAGAAACAAAAGCCAGCGAAGCATAGAATAGTCCAGAGGTTTAGCGTAGGAAATCTGAATTTCAATCTTGTAGTCGACTTAAAAAGAAGGCCGGGATTACCAAACCCGGCCTTGCATGAGCACCAACAGAACAAGTACTACTTTACTACTTTTACCCGTATAACCGTGAATGACTGCGGAGCCAGTGTCAGGTTGAGCTTCGTTCCTTTTACGGCCAGCTCTTCCTCCGTCGGACTCACCTGTTTGGGCTGATCGAAGCTATTCACGGCTCCCGGTTCGCTGCTTTTCAGCGTGAAGCGTTTGCCTTTATTTTCCAGTTTTTTGACGCCTTCCAGATTGACCGTATGCGTTTGCGGGTGACCGGAAGCATTGACGAGTTTCAGAATTACCTCTTTCGTGGGTTCGTCCCAGGTAGCGGATGCGTACAATTGTTCCTTGCCCGTAATCAACTGATTATTGGAAAGGATGGGCAGCACTTTGGTACCCTTATTGGTCGAATACAACTTCTGCACGTAGTAGTTGGGCGTTCCGTACGATTGCAGGTTGTTCATCCAGATCAAATCAGGCGTCCATTGCCAGCCGTCGGCGTGGGCAAACAGTGGAGCGTACGAAGCCATGTGCACAACATCGGCGTTCCGTTCCAGACCCGTCATGAAAGCCGCCTCCGATAAGGCACAAAGCCAGGTATTCCGGTTCTCAGGACTGGCGATATCTTTACTTTGGGAAGCGTACTCGCCGGCGAAAATCTTGGGACCGTTGCGGTCGTAATCATCGTAACGCGTGGCATTTTCCAGAAACCACTCGGGCTTGCGGTAGTAATGCTCGTCGATAATATCGGCTTTCAGCGATCGTAATTTCCCATTGAGAAAACCGAAGACTTCCCCATCCGGATTTGGTCCGGCACTCGAAATCAGGCGAACCTCCGGGTATTTGGACTTGATCGCTTTCTCGAATACAATGTATCGATCAATGTACTGTGGCCCCCACTGCTCGTTACCTACCCCCAGTAATTTGAGGTTGAACGGAGCCGGGTGCCCCATGTCTGCTCTGAGTTTTCCCCATTTGGTATCTGTCGAACCATTCGCAAATTCAATCAGATCCAGAGCATCCTGTACGTACGGATCCAGTTCTTCGACGGGTACTACTTCTGCCGTGTTGTACTGACAGGCCATGCCGCAATTCAGAATGGGCAGGGGTTCAGCTCCAATGTCCTCCGCCAGTTGGAAATATTCGAAGAAACCCAGTCCAAACGTCTGGAAATAATCGGGCGTCAGCCGGTGTTTGAATTCCTTATTCCAGCGGTTGATGGCTACTTCACGACCTTCCAGCGGCCCTACCGTCTTTTTCCACTGATACCGATTGCTCAGGTCCATGCCTTCCACGATACAGCCACCGGGAAACCGCAGAAAACCGGGTTTCATATCGGCCAGCAACTGGACCAGATCGGCCCGTAAGCCGCCCGGACGGTTTTTCCAGGTGTCCTGCGGGAAAAGCGAAATCATGTCTAGATCGGCTGTTCCGGTGCCTTCAAACCAGACGTTGAGCTTGGCCTTGGGTTCGGTACCGTTCGACGTGAAACGTACGGAATGCTTTTTCCAGTCGGTACTGTTGAGGGGCAACGAAGCCGTGCCGAGTACCTGACCGTCGGGTTTCACGAGTTCGAGTTTCAGCGTCAGATTTCCTTCGACGTTACGCGAGAGTACGGAGAATCGTAGCCGACGCCCTGCTTGACGCCCATCCCCCGAAAACCTTCGTTGGTCAATCCATACTTCCCACCTTCGGTCTTCACGCGAATGAACCGGGGGTTTTCGGGCTGATCCTGCCGGTTGAGTACCAGCACGCTTGCTTTCGGGTTTTTCTGCTCTTTCCAGCCCATCATCGGAGACTCGAACTCAAAAGAGCGATTTTTGATCAGTTCAGCGTACAGGCCGCCGTCAGCTCCCATATTAATATCCTCGAAAAACAGACCCCACATGGTCGGTTGGATCTCCGCTTTGGGCTGATTCACCTTCACCACCAGCGGGTTCTGAGCCAGTACCTGTCCGGCCAAACCCAAGGCCAGTATCGTTGTATACCACTTTTGCATTGCGTATGCTGTTAATATCACTTACTTGAGTTCCAGTACGACTACAGAAGCCGGTGGAAGTTTAACCTTCAGTTGGCTACCCGACAGACTCGCTCCGTTGAAGGTGACCGGATGTATTTTGTTGGGGTTTTCGAAGGTGTTGTAATCCTGCAATTTTCCGGAAGACAGTACCCGACCGCTTACCGTTTTCAGGTTCATTCCTTTCAGTTCCACCGTGATGTCCTGCTCTTTCTTGGGATCGATATTCACGAGTGATACGTGTGTCAAACCACTTTTATCTTTCGACGCCGATGCCGAAACGGCTTTCAACTTATCCGATTCGAAGGCGTAATCGTTGCTTTTCAATTGAACGGGCAGCAGGGTGGCGTCCTGGTGCACGTTGTACATTTCCATGACGTGGTACGTAGGCGTCAGGATCATCTTTTCGCCCTTCGTTAGGATGACCGACTGTAGTACGTTCACGACCTGAGCCAGATTGGCCATGCGAATCCGGTCGGCGTGGTTATGGAAAATGTTCAGGGTTACACCCGCAATCATGGCATCCCGGATGGTATTCTGCTGGTACAGAAAACCCGGGTTGGTTCCTGGCTCAACCTCGTACCATCCACCCCATTCGTCCACCACCAAGGCTATTTTTTTCTTCGGGTCGTACTTGTCCATGATGGCACTGTGTTTCTGGACGAGTTCTTCCATAAACAAAGCCTGCTTCATCGTGCCGAAATACTGTTTTTCGTCGAATTCCGTTGAAGGGCCTTTTTTCTGCCAGTTCGTTACTGAATAGTGGTGCAGAGCCACCCCCGCCAGTAATTCATGGGGAATGTCCCGCATGAGCACTTCCGTCCAGTTGTAGTCGGCGGAATTGGCCCCGGAGGCGATTCGGAACAACTTGGCTCCATTGCCGTCCGGCATAAAGGTGGCGTACTTACGGTATTCGTTGGCGTAATATTCGGGCTTCATATTACCGCCGCAGCCCCAGGCTTCGTTACCGACCCCCCAATATTTAACATTCCAGGGTTTTGCCCGGCCGTTTTCCTGCCGCAGGTTCGACATGGGGCTTTTGCCTTCAAAGTTCACGTACTGTACCCATTCGGTCAGTTCCTGAACTGTTCCACTACCGACGTTACCCGCCAGGTACGGCTCCGCTCCCAGGCGTTCGCACAAGTCGAGGAAGTCATGCGTACCGAAGCTGTTATCTTCCGTTACCCCACCCCACCAGGTATTGACCATCGATGGACGCTTACCCTTGGGACCAATGCCATCTTTCCAGTGATAGGTATCCGCAAAACAGCCGCCGGGCCAGCGAAGGTTGGGGATTTTCAATTTCTTGAGAGCATCGACCAGATCGTTGCGTATGCCTTTTTGATTGGGAATTTTTGTATTCTTTTCCCCCACGTAAATGCCGTCGTAAATACAGCGTCCAAGGTGTTCAGCAAAGTGGCCGTAAATGTGTTTGTCAATGATAACGTTTTCCGAAG
Organism: Siphonobacter sp. BAB-5385; assembly: GCF_002261125.1. Classification (NCBI taxonomy): domain Bacteria; kingdom Pseudomonadati; phylum Bacteroidota; class Cytophagia; order Cytophagales; family Cytophagaceae; genus Siphonobacter; species Siphonobacter sp. BAB-5385. The sequence continues at coordinate 19,467 of NZ_NMPS01000093.1, forward strand.
AAGTACTGATCGTCAGCTGATTTTGGGCAACCGCCCAGCTGGAAACCAACGCACAGGCTAGCGTAGTAAGTGCTTTTTTCATAGTAAGTCAAGGCCGCGATTCAATGTGTTTAGGCGAAATGTTCTTGTTCAACGCTACGATACTACCTTCAAAAGTAAAAGGTTGAAAAGGGTTTGACTCCCTACGGTTTACCTGTTTATTCCTTTATTTTGACATTTCTGCAAGACATCTAAAAAAATATAGTCAAAATAGTGTTTAATGTCATCTACCTGAAAGATTTGTAGCAGTAATTCTTTCGTGTCTTTACCTGAATAGGATTCAATCCAGCCCCGATTCACGGATTTTCATGATCCTGTAAACACTTTCGCACTAACCTCAACTGAATTCATTCGTACCCATTCATTCGATACGGTAGCATGGAATGAATGAGTACGAGCGAATCCTTAAACCCTCTATTTGGGGACGATCGGTTTGTTTACTTTACCATTTAATTTCCTGCACGGGCGAGTACAGCAATTCGGCCACCCCGGCCGTTTTTACCCCGATTCGGCCATACGCGTAATTTTTCCCTAATGACGTCGGCACGGCTAAGGTGAAGGATAAGGTTTTACTCAGGTCCGCCAGAGCCGTACCCGTCAGATCTACGCGGCCAGCGTTGTTGTTGACATCCACAAACTTCGTGGCTCCCACGTAAAACGTCACCCGCTCGATGGCCCGGCTTGTGACCACGCCGTTGATCTTTGCCGTGGCCAGGAGGTTGTTTCCATCTTTGCGGTACTGTTCCCCACTGACGGTATAGTAAGGCTGCACGGGCACATCGACCTGGGTATTGCCTCGTACGGACACCCGAACCGTATCGCTGTTATCTACCCAGGGACCATTACCCCGCAGCAGTACAAGTTTATAATCGCCATTGAAAAGGGTAGCCTCAAATGAGCCATCCTGGGCTACGTATACGGGAATTTTGGTGTATACCTGAAAGCCCGGCTGCCAGAGTTCAAGCTGAACGCCATTGCTGCGTACGCCAACGGGCTGATTCTGGTAGATGACCCGCCCCTGTAGTACCGAAGCCGGAGCATCGAAATTATCCTTGGCACAACCCACCAGGCCGAGCACGACGGTCAGTAATCCATAAAAAAGCGTTTTCATATCAGTGGAAGGGGTTTCTGATAATTTTAGGGTTATTGTTAATCACGGTCTGATCGATGGATGAATAGTAATTTCCCATCTGGAACTGACGCGGAGCCCGGTACCGGGGAGCCACCAGTTTATCGAACACGTATTTGCCATCCCGGGGATCGCCGGGCCGTACCACGCGGTAGGGATACAGAGCATACGCCATGGCGTCGGGGTTGGAGTTGCTTCCGTTCCAGACTTCGTGGGCAATTCGCCAGCGTTTCAGATCCCAGACGCGGTGATCCTCAAAAGCCAGTTCTACCCGACGCTCATTCTGAATTTTCTGGATGGTCACCGTTTTTAAAGCATTCGCTGCAAAACCGGCCCGTTGCCGAAGCGTATTCAGATACTGCAGGGCATCGGCCGTCTGACCGAGTTCGAAAGCAGCTTCGGCGGCGTTGAGGTACACCTCACCCAGCCGGAAACGTACCCACCACATATCGCTTCGAATCCCCCGCGTGCTGGACATCGTCGCCGGATCAATGTATTTCCGCAGGTAAAAGCCGGTATTGGAAACTTCCGTCTGTGAGCGTTGCGGACCGGAGGTACCCGTTAGTAATTTCCCATCCGTATGCGTAGCACCCAGCACGTTTGATTCCACCGTCTGGTAAGTCGTACCATTCCAAACCTTTACGCCCGCCTGAATCTGTACATCCTGGCCTTTGAACGTCGTTCCCGGATAGATGATGGTTCCGTACAAACGAGCGTCTTTGTTGGCAAAAATATCCTGCAGACGATCGTAGTAGATGTAGTCGCCATTGTCAGCAGTACGGTTTTTCAATTCACCGGAACTCCCATCCAGGTACTCATAATCTTCCACCAGATTCAGCGTAGGCGTCACGGCTGAGGACCCCAAATTATCTTCGCGAATGCCACGGGCAATGTTATCATACGAAAACCCATGGCGTTTATCTTTCGATACCAGGTAATCTTTCGCCAGAATGACTTCCTTATTATTCTGTTTTTTGGTAATGGCTTCGAAGAAATTTTCGCCCGGATTCGGGTTCGTCTGATACAGCGAATAAGCTCCGGAAGCAATAATTTCCTTCGCGGCGGCCAGCGACTGCGTGTAGTATTGGCTGGCTCGGGCGGCGGGAATTCCCACGACGGCTCCGGGCAAAGTAATAGGCGAACTCATTTGGTTGTTGTACTTGGCAATGGAAGCGGCGTAGAGTAAAGCCCGGCTTTTCAGAGCCAGAGCGGTATACTTGTTGGCCCGGGTATTGCTACCCGCATTGCCCAGTTGCTCTTTCACCGCGTCGAGTTCGGAGGCAATGAAATCGTAGACCTCTTCTTCCTTGTTACGGGGCTGTTGCAGGGGTTCAGGATTGCCGCTGAAATCATACACCAGTTGTTTCGTCACGATGGGTACACCGCCCATGCGTTTCACCAGCTCGAAGTACTGATACGCCCGCAGAAACCGCAACTCCGCCGCAAACTGGCTCTTTTGGGTAGCCGACAGGTTGGTACCGTAGCGTTCGATACTTTCCATCGCCAGGTTGATGTCACGAATCAGGCCGTAATCCCACAAACGCCAGCGATCGAAGGGGTACGCGATGATGTTATTGCGATCATCGTTGTTGCCCGACCACATAGCCTCGTCGTAGGCAGCCATTTCGGCCCAGCCCCCTTCCAGCTCAGCGTGGGCGGGCAGACGGTCGTAGTAGTTGGCCAGCAGACTGGTAATCATTTTCGGATCATTCCATACCTGCTCTTCCGTAATTAGCGTAGGCGATTTCCGCTCCAGCCAGTCTCCTTTTTGGCAACTGGAAGCGGCGAATACCGCGGCCGCCAGCACAAAATGTTTATACGATAATTTCATTGAAGTAGCTTTTAGAGATTCAGACTAAATCCGGCATTTACGAGGCGTTGTTGTGGGTATACCAAAGCGTTGCCGGAAGAGATTTCGGGGTCAATTCCGAAACTCTTGACGTTGTCGAAGGAGAAGAGATTGGTACCATTCACGTATACCCGCAGGCCTGATAATTTCAGCTTTTTGAGTACGGGTGATGGAATATTGTAGGCCAGTTCCAGGTTACGCAACCGAATGTAGCTTACGTTGGTTAACCAGAAATCGCTCTTGCGGAAGTTGACGTGACTGGGGTTATCCTTCCGAACGGCCGGATATGTACCAGGCACCCAGGGGCTGTCGGGGTTGAATGGGTCCTGCCGATGCCAGCGATCTTCGAAGATGTAGGCGGGTGATGTTCCATTGTTCTGGAAAGGAATCTTCATCTCCCAGTTCCGCTGGAAGGTCTGCATGGTCGCTCCGGCGAAATCGAACTGAAGGGTAAAGCCTTTCCAGGATACACTGCTGTTGATCCCAAAACTCACGTACGGGTTGGCTCCTTCGGCGTAACCAATGGGTCGTTCATCCAGCTCATTGATGATTTTATCGCCGTTGACATCCTTGTAGATGAAATCGCCCGGCAACTGCGTGCGGTTGCCCTGTCCGTCGTTGTTGACGTTGTAATTGTCGATTTCAGCCTGTGACTGAAACCGGCCCACCACCTGATACCCCCAGTTGATGTTGGCCCAGCGTTGTTCCCAGGAGTTCCGGTACTGGTCCCAGGAGTTTCCGTATCGGGGTTTGTAGCGACCCTGTACGTCCCAGCGGCGAGCTACAGTTCCATTGACGCTGAATGAATACTGCACCTCATTGATCCGGTTCCGGTACGTCAGCACCCCTTCCAGACCCCGGTGGGCGTCCGAGTTCAGGTTTTCGTTGGGTAAAGTATAGCCTACTTCGCTGGGCAGTAACACATCGTAGCGGGCGGCGGGTAAGCCTTCGCGTAAACGTTCGAAGGCATCAAACGTACCCGAGAATTTGCCATCCCAGAACGAAAAGTCAATTCCCACGTTACGGGACGTATTTTCTACCCAGGAAAGATTTCGAATGGGCAGCCCCCGGGGTTGTAGCCCCGTTACCAGGTTTCCGTCAAAAACGGCCGTACGACTGTTCCAGTTGTAACCCGGCAGATAGCTGAAGGGAGCTACAATGAAATCGTTACCGCTTAAATCACTACCCGTTTTTCCGTACGAAACCCGCAGCTTCAAATCATCCAGAAAATTACTGGTGCGATCTTTCAGGAAAGGTTCTTCCGACAATCGCCATCCCAAGGACACCCCGGGGAAGAAGCCGTACCGCCGATTGGGAGCAAAGAGAAAGGAACCATCGTAGCGACCCACGGCCTCAAAGAGGTATTTCTGTTTGTAGTTGTAGTTTAAACGGCCAATGTAACCCGCCCGGGCCTGTACATTCCACTCGTCAATCAATAAATCCTGATTAGCGAAATACTGAATCGGAATGTAGTTGTTGGGTGGTACCGTATGGACAACCATATACTTATTGTCCTGATCGTACCGTTCGTAAGCAGCTACTGCTGCTACCGTATGATCGCCCCATTGCTTGTTGTAACTCAGCTGAATCTGAGCGAACCGGTCGATGATGTTACGTTTCCGACGTTCCCGCCAGGGGTTTTGATTTCCACCACCCGGAACCACGTTGTACGTATCCGTTGCTTCGTCGTAACGGTAGGCATTATAGGTGTATTCAAAACCATCAAAATCAAAGTTGGTAAACGCATAGGAATACGTACCCTTCACCGACAGACCAAAATTAAAGTCATACTGAGCGTAGAAGTTACCCTTCCCATTCATCCATACTTCGTCAATGTAACCGGTAACGTCTTCTTTATACGTTGCCGGGTTTACGTTCACGTTATGCGTTTGATTGATGTAATTCGGATTATCATTCGCATAAGGCCGCTCGGTGGGCCACATGGTGAAGATACTCAGGAAAGGGTTGAAATAATCGTCCAGTCCGGGTACCCCTACCTGGTGGCGAAATTCACGCCGGGCACTTAGCTGCGTACCGATTTTAAACCGTTTCGCCAGAGCTACCTCTACGTTGGTCTGGATGTTGGTCCGGTTAAACCGATAATCTTTAATCAACGCTTCCTGTCCCAGGTGTCCAACGGATACGTAATAGTTTACGGTTTCATTGGCTCCTGAAGCATTGGCATTGAGTGAGAACTGGGGTACGTTAGGCCGCATGACCATATCGTAATAATCGAAACTGCGGTAATTTTTCTCCGTACCCGCTTTCCACTTCGCCAGTTCCTCCGGCGTCCAGGTCGTGTTGATCCGTTGATTCTGATCTGATTCCACCTGAGCCCGAACGTGCTGGTAAGCATTGGCGGGACGTGGGTACCGGGTGAAATTCTGCACCCCGTAATAGCCATTAATATTGATGAGTGGCTTGCTGCCGATCTTCCCGCGTTTCGTGGTTACCAGCACTACCCCGTTGGCTGCCCGTAATCCGTAGATGGAAGCGGAGGCATCTTTCAGAATGGAAATGTTATCAATATCATTCTGACCCAGGTTGTTGAAATTGCCTTCATCCGAAGGAACGCCATCGATAATGAACAAGGGAGTACCCATGTTACGGATCTGAATATTCGTTCCGGCTCCGGGGCGGGCGTCGGCCTGACGAGCCGTAATACCCTGAATTTTACCCACTAACGCTCCGGATGTAGTAACGGCGGGTGTACGTAACAGATCGGACGATTTCAGCGTACCCACTGCTCCGGTCACGGTAGCCCGCGACTGTGTGGTATAGCCTACGACAACTACCTCACTGAGGTTTTTGGTATCGGGCTGGAGCGTAACCGTCAGCTGGGTCAGAGAGCCTACCGCCATTTCCTGCGGCACGTAGCCTACAAAACTGAAAATCAATACCGATTCATTATCGGGAACACTGATTTTAAATTTTCCCTGAGCATCCGTAATAACACCCCGGGTCGTCCCTTTTAGCAGAACGCTTACTCCCAGAAGCGGCTCACCGCTGGGACTGCTAACCGTTCCGGAAACGACTACATCCGCCGCTTGTACCGGCAGTCGTACGACACAACAGAGCAGTAGCATAAATAGCCAGAAGGTTGATCCTCCCGGTAAGAAAAGTCGATTTTTTAGCATAGAAGTAAAGGTTTTTAGGAAATCGATCAGGCAATACAGACACAGGCTCCTTCGCTGGGCGAAGTGCACATTAAGGCAGATCAATACAAACTTGGATTGCAGAAAAGGTTCTCTTCTACCAATGGAAATACGTTACGTTACAGTCATAGTGGAAAGGATTAGGAAGCGATTGATTAGGTGTAATTCTAGCGGCAAGTCGTAAGTGACTAGCGGATTATATTCACTATCCAAGAAAATAGTGAATTTATCCACTAAGACAAATGTATTTATACTTCTAAGTCTGCACTCCCTGCCGTTTACCGTCCACTGACTGTATTTTGACTATTTTATGATCTATCGAAGATCAATTTGTACATTCATTAGTATTTACATCGATTTACAATGGTCTATCCAACAAAAAAAGCCATCTGGACAGATGGCTTTTTTTGAATCGGACTACTTTATTCTACGGTAACCGATTTCGCCAGGTTACGGGGCTGGTCCACATTACAACCCCGCATCACGGCAATGTGATACGACAACAATTGCAGGGGAATTACGGACAAAAGCGGCGTTAAAACTTCGTGCGTAATCGGAATTTCGATGACGTGGTCCGCCATGGTTGGAATCAGTTTATCGCCTTCCGTCACCACCGCAATCACCTTACCTTTTCGGGCCTTTACTTCCTGAATGTTCGAAACAATTTTTTCGTAGGACTGATCTCGCGTGGCGATAAATACGACGGGCATATCTTCGTCAATCAGGGCAATCGGTCCGTGTTTCATTTCCGCTGCCGGGTAGCCTTCGGCGTGGATGTAACTAATTTCCTTGAGCTTCAGGGCTCCCTCCAACGCTACGGGGAAGTTGAGGCCCCGACCCAGATAGATGAAGTTACGGGCTTCGCTGAACAAGGCTGAAATCTCCCTGATCTTTTCGGCGTTCTTCAACACCTTTTCTATTTTCTCGGGAATGCGTTCGAGTTCGAACAGGAAACGACGGAAGGTATCTTCGTGCAGAATGCCTTTCCGGCGAGCCACCGCGATGGCCATCAGCGTAAGGACAGAAACCTGAGCGGTGAAGGCTTTCGTCGAAGCCACGCCAATTTCGGGACCGGCGTGGGTGTATGCCCCTGCATGGGTAGTTCGGGGAATGGACGATCCTACGGCATTACAAACGCCCAGAATGATGGCCCCTTTGGATTTAGCCAGTTCAATAGCCGCCAGGGTGTCCATGGTTTCGCCCGACTGCGAAATGGCAATGACTACGTCACCTTCCTTAATGATGGGGTTTCGGTAGCGGAATTCAGAAGCGTATTCTACCTCAACGGGAATACGGGCCAGCTCTTCAAAAACATATTCAGCGACTAACCCCGCGTGCCAGGAGGTACCGCAGGCCACAATGACAATTCGCTGCGACTTGGCAATATCGTCCAAATACTCCCGCAGTCCTCCAAGAACCAAATGACCTTCATCAGCATTGACCCGGCCCCGGAAGCAATCCTTCACGGAGCGGGGCTGTTCGAAAATTTCTTTGAGCATGAAGTGCTCATAACCGCCTTTTTCGATTGCTTCCAGCTCAAGCTCAATGTGCTGGATGTAAGGCGATAAAACGATATTTTCGATGTTCTTAACGGTCAGTTCACCCTCGCGTACTACCGCAATCTGAAAATCATCCAGGTAAATTACCTCGTTGGTATACTCGATAATGGGCGTTGCGTCCGAAGCAAAAAAGTACTCGCCTTCTCCTACGCCAATGACCAGCGGTGAGCCTTTACGGGCGGCAATGAGTGTACCGGGTTCTTCGCGATTAATGAGAACGATGGCATACGCCCCTACGACTTCCTGCATGGCCAGCCGTACTGCTTCTTCGAGTGAGCAATAGGTTTCTTTTTGAATGTCTTCAATGAAGTTGACAAATACTTCGGAGTCGGTATCCGAATGAAACGCGTAGCCTTTGTTTTGAAGATTAAGTTTTATAGCTCCATAATTCTCAATGATCCCATTGTGAATTATCGCCAGCTTTTGCGTGTGTGAATAATGGGGGTGGGCATTCCGATCGTTCGGTTCACCGTGGGTAGCCCAACGCGTATGCCCAATACCAATATGACTGCTGAGCTGTTCTTCGTCCAGCGACTGTTCCAGATCGGATACTTTTCCTTTTTTCTTATATACATTCAGGCCCGTATCGGTGAGCAGAGCTACCCCAGCCGAGTCATAGCCTCGGTATTCCAGTCTCTTTAGGCCTTTAATGATGAGAGGATAGGCTTCGCGGTGCCCAATGTATGCTACGATTCCGCACATAGGTGGTAAAGATTAATGGAAGAAATGTAATGGAGGGTCGATACAATAGTTTTTGCACTTTTCTTACCGTACGTAAATACTACTGATTTATCTATACTGTTCAAAGCAAACAGATCAGGGGATAAATAAAAAGGGAAAGACCCTTTTTCTACATAAAATACTTAAAATCAATCACTTATTTAATAATTTTAAATATTATATATACAACTTTAAAATTATTTTCAATAAGCATTTATGTCTACTAAACTCTCTTTAACTCAATCTATTAACCTGTTTTGATTCCGTATCTGAAAACCTAAAAACAGGAAAGGCGATCCCGTTATGAGATCGCCTTTCCTGTTTTTATATAAAAGCTTTCTTAGCTCATCGATTCATGCAAATCACGGTATTTTTTCACCGCGTCATGTGAATCTTTCAGCTTTGACTTTTGCGTGCTAATCAATTGACGTACATCAGTCGTCATTGTAGCTTCTGATTCCAGAGCTGTTTGGTAGGCTTCCTGAGCGGCATCTTCACCAAACTCGCAGTTTTCGAGAATAGCTTTCCGGTCTTTACCAGAGAACGCAGCTTTGATGTCCATCCATACGCGGTAGAACTTACCAGAAGTAGTTGTTTCGTCGGTAGGCGTGCCACCGAGGCTAACAATTTCACGGCTCAACTCATCCCGATATGTGCGGCTTTCGTCGGCAAAACGGTTGAACAAAGCTTTCAAATCTACGTCTTCGAGTTCAGCTTCGTTTACTGCTTTTTCGTATCCAGCGATCCGGTCGTTATTAATACGCACTAAATCATTAAGTACATCTACTAATTTGTCGTTTGTTACTGTAGTTTCCATGACTTACTTGTTTTTGGTTGATACGCTTATGTTAATTCTGCAAAAAAACCTAAGCCAAAAATCAAATATCCCTGTAAATCAAACAGTTAAACAAATAATAAACTTACTAAATCTGTAGAAAATTGTTCCCACGCGAGCACTTATGGGTAAGCCCTGACTGTCGGTCCGTTTTATTCCGCCATGGTGCCCTGTTCAACGTATACCTGATTGGCTTCTTTCACCATATTACTAGAGCCAATACACAGGGAACTTCGTTGATGTAAATTCCTGATTTCGACCTCTAATAAACGTTGCTTCCCATCGGTAGCCATACCGCCTGCCTGTTCGACAATGAAAGCCAGCGGGTAGCATTCATACAAGAGCCGCAACTTGCCCTGAGGCGTTTTACGGGTGGGTGGATAGAAGTAAATACCTCCCTTCAGAAGATTCCGGTGAAAATCGCCCACGAGTGAACCAATGTATCGGGCTGAATACCGACGACTCCGGCATACGTCGATATACCGAAGGATGGCTTCCGGAAAATCGGGCATGTTCCCATCGTTAATTGAGTACAGATTGCCATCCTCCGGAATTTGAATGGTGGGATAGGAAAGGAAAAATTCGCCCAGTGAAGACTCGTACGTAAAGCCATTGACACCGTGTCCTGTTGTGTATACCAGCACTGTTGACGAGCCGTATAGCACGTACCCGGCGGCTACCTGAGCTTCGCCACCCTGTAAAAAATCGTTTGTGTTGACTTTAGTACCCTGTGGACTCAGACGACGATAGATGGAGAAAATCGTACCGATTGAAACATTTACATCGATGTTGGAAGATCCGTCTAAAGGATCGATGGCAACTACGTACTTAGCCTCATCGTTTCCGGTGAAAACAATATTTTCTTCTTCTTCCGACACGATCCCGGCCACTTCGCCGCCATTTCTCAAGGCCCGCATAAACCGGATATGGGCGATCATGTCCAGTTTCTGCTGGGCTTCTCCCTGAATATTGGACGTTCCGAGGGCTCCGGTCACATCCACCAGACCCGCTTTATTAATCTCCCGGTTCACGATCTTAGCCGCCAGGGCTATATCCCGTAAAAGTTGTGAAAGCTCACCGGTAGCAAAGGGAAAAGCTTCCTGGTTACGTTTGATAAATCGATCCAGGGTTACGCCGACGGGCAGGGCAATGGTTTCATCCAAAAAGGTCATAGTCGGTGCTCGTTTAAACGGTTTTGAAAAGGTTGGAATAGAAAGATTGAGTGTATAAAGGCATAGCATTCCCGTCCGTATGAAGCCCGAAAGGCGACAACGGCTGAGCTTCCTACGCTCACGCGTATTCTTAAAAAAATTAAGGAATTGTTTAACGGAAAGAGGCTAAGTACTACTGAGGATAAGACGATTAAAGCAAAAGCAAACCCTGCTTGTTATCAAAAAAATCTAATCTTTTTTTGATAACAACTGATCTTTATTTAGCGGTTGCAGGCGTTCGTTTCTTCCAGGCAATGAGCACCCCACTGCTAATGACCAACGTGATTCCGAGCAGTACAGGCAGGGAGGGCAGAGCGTCGCCTAGTAGTAACCCCAGCAGTAGGGAGAAGACAATATTTGAATAACCAACCGCCGATACCCGACCCGCTTTATCCATGCCCAAAGAACGCGTCATGGCGAGTTGAGCTGCCAGAGCCGCGGCTCCCATTCCCAGCAAGACGAGCCACTCCCAGCCCTGCGGCCATACGAAACGACCGAGCCACAGGCTTTCTGCCTTGGGCCAGTGTTCGCCCAGTACCATCGATATAGCTGGTAAGACTAGGCCTGATAGCATAAAGGAAAGAACAATGGCCCGCGTATCGTAATAGCGATTAAGTCCTCGAATAGACAGGTAAGAAATAGCCGTCAGTAACGCACAACTTAGCCCAATCAGGTGCCAGCGAAGAGGCATGGTTACGTCCGGACGAAAAATGAAGAGAATTCCCACGAAGCCCAGTCCAATCGCCGCCCACTCCCGACGGTTGAGTTTTTCGCCAAAAAACAGAAAGGAAAGAATGCTTAGAAAAATAGGATAGGTATACTGATAAGCCGAAGCCGTACCGAGTGTCAGCGTTCGTACCGAATAAAAAAGCATGTAAAGAGAAGCCGTCCCTACCACACCCCGAAAAATCAGCAGGAAGGGTTTGCCGCCCGGCTGCTGCATGGGACGGCGTCGGAGGCTGATTAAAATAAAGGTAGCCCCTACTAGATTACGAAAGAACACCAGTTCTACGGCATCGAAACGGGTACTGAGCTGCTTGGCGGTCAGCGTCATGATCGCAAACAGCAAAGAAGCCAGTAGCATCAATACAACCGCTGAAGGTTGATAGCGTTGATTATTTTTCTGAATCGGTTCGGCCGTAGATGATTGCATACTGGGAAGAAAGCTTTTGGAATCAACCGTTTTCGGCCTTTCTGCGTTCCCAGATTCGCATCCACCGCGGCAACATCGGTTGTTTGGCGTCGTCGGGCTGATCATCGCCAATGAGTATGCCCCAGGGTTCCAGCCCTTCGACCCGGTCGAAAACGACTTTCATCAGGGCAATCGCCGGAATGGAAAGAAACATCCCCGATACACCAGCCAATGCTCCGCCAATGAGTACGCCCACGATGGATACTAAAGCATTGACCTTTACTTTCGAACCGACAATCATCGGTACTAAGAAGTTATTATCAATGAATTGTACGGCTAGAAACACGCCTACCACGCCCAGCAGCATCGAAGGCTCCGGATTATTAATAAACACAATGGCAACGGCCAGTACCGTTGCAATGATGCCTCCCAAATAAGGAATTAAGTTCAAAATGGCGGCGATGACGCTCAGCATGATGGCATACTCCACGCCCAAAGCCAGTAATCCCAGAGCATTAAGAATGGCTACACAAGCGGTTTCAAGCAGCAGGCCGACCACGTAACTTTGAATAACGGTCTTTACCTGCCCAATAATTTCCCAGACCCGCCCGGCGTGTTCTTCCACAAAGAGTGATACCAGAAACTTAAGCAACATGGCCCGGTAGTACAGCAATAAGAAGACATAAATGGGAATCAAAGCCAGGGTTCCGAGGGGTCCCGAGATAGCCGCTAAGGCTCCCGTACCGCCCTGCAGGTTTTCGAGCGTTTTCTGCTGGGCCTGCTTGATGTACTGAGCCTGTTTCGTATAACTGACATTGTACTCCTGGCGAACCCAGCGACGGGCTACCCGGTAAAAGTCATTGATGTTTTGCTGCAGCTTCGGCAGATCATCCGAGAAATTGGAAATCTGTATGGAAATGAAGATGGCTACGCCCGACAAGACAATAACGGCTAGTAACAACGTCAGACAAATAGCGATTACTTTATGAACGCCCCTCCGCATAAACCAGGCTTCTACGGGTCTTAACAGAATGGCCAATAAGCCTCCCAACGCCAGGGGCACAATAATTTCCTGTCCAATGTAAATACCCAGCGTAACGAGGCTAATGATAATTAAAGAGTGAGAAGCCCGGTGATAGAACGGACGGTCGGAAGCTGGCATGTCGATAATTCGTATAAGGAGCTGACTAATGAACCTTCCTTTGATTAAAAAGTTTTAACGTACTCAAGTCTTAAGATTAACGTTCTTTAACTGCACGCTTTTTTTTTAACTTGCCCTTTTAAATACTTGTAAAGAGACCAATGAACAAGCAAATTATTTTCACTCCCAATGCACCCGCACCCATCGGACCTTATTCTCAAGCAGTAAAAATAGATGGTCGTTTGTACGTTTCCGGTCAGATCGCTGCCGATCTAGCCGCCAGCCAGGCCGGAATTCAAGCTGAAGCCCGTCAAGTTATGGTAAGCATTGGCGAAATTTTACATGCAGCAGGCATGAATTACCACAATATCGTTAAGACCACCATCTTCCTGAAAGATATGAACGATTTTGCGGAAGTAAACGCCATCTATGGCGAGTTCTTCTCGGGGGACTATCCAGCCCGTGAAACCGTTCAGGTTAGCCGCCTGCCTAAAGATGTTTCCGTAGAAATTTCGGTAGTAGCTCTTATTGATTAAGTATTCTAAGTAGCGTTTTATGCTTCAAAGCAACATTTCGTAATTCCGTTGCCTTGAAGCATAAAACGCCCCCTTACACATTTCTGGTGACCAACCCTCGCCGTTAAAATCTGTTAATTCTTTCATCATCAGTAGCTTCCTCCGTATTTTCGGCTAGTCAACCGCATCCGCACTAGCTATGAAAATCTACCTTTACTTTTTCACGATTGTCCTTCTTTCGGCTTCCTGTACGCATTCGACGCTACAGCTCAAGTCACTTAATCCCGATACTCATCCGGAAAATGGCCTGGAAGTAGCTCGCCAGATGAATGACAGTTTAAAAGTCGTTACGGCTTTTGAATCCGTTTATCTCAGCCGTCAACCGGGAGCCAATATTGAGTATCTGATTTTTGATACGGAAATTACGAATCTCACCGAGCGGCCCATCGAAATCAACCCACATGATTTCGAAAGTACTGCCCTGGATGAAATGCAAACCCTGTTACTCTACAAAACATCCGCCCGTACGTTCAACGCCTGGCGAAAAAGAGGCCTGGATCCAGACCTGGAATTACAGCGAGTAGCCCGGCAAATCAAGCAGGAACGGAAGATTCTTCAATTCAATAAAGTGTTCAATACCGTCTTACTGGTGGGTTTGGTTGCCGCCGACGTAGCGACCCAAACGAATTCACGGCAAACCTATCACGAGTACGCTTCCAAGCGGGCGGGCATTGCCGCCGGCTGGCAAACCCTGGCGATTAAGCGGGTAGCTGATCACCAGCGTTTTGGGAATCGGATGGATCAGCTTACCTGGGAACAGGGCAACTTCGAGCGGGAAACGTTTCGCCACATGGTACTTCAACCGGGTGAGGCCATGCGGGGTAAACTCCTGCTGGAGTCCAACCGGGCGGCCCACTTCTACGAAATCACTTATCCAGCCCGTAACCCGGCCCTTTCATTCCGGTTTGAACAAAAACGCGTGAAAGACAAGCGAAGATAAGTAGCGTCTTCGCCTGTAAACGCAGGAACCCCGCTGATTGATACCAGCGGGGTTCCTGCGTTTACAGACTTGCTTATTTTGCGTAAGCTACGGAACGCATTTCCCGAATTACCGTCACTTTGATCTGACCGGGATACTGCATTTCTTTCTCAATTTTCTGTGAAATATCGTAGCTCAGCTGACCCGCTTTTTCATCCGATACGTTATCCGAATCCACGATGACGCGAAGTTCACGACCGGCCTGAATGGCGTAGCACTTATCTACGCCGTTGAAGTTGAGGGCCAGAGCTTCCAGGTCTTTCAAACGCTGAATGTAGCTTTCCATCATTTCCCGACGGGCTCCGGGACGTGAACCACTAATGGCGTCGCATACCTGCACGATGGGGGAAATCATACTGGTCATCTCAATTTCGTCGTGGTGAGCTCCAATGGCGTTGCAAACTTCCGGGTGCTCCTTGTACTTCTGGGCCATTTCCATACCCAGAATGGCGTGCGGTAATTCCGGCTCTTCGTGCCATACTTTACCAATATCGTGCAGCAGACCCGCCCGTTTGGCCAGCTTCGCATTCAGCCCGAGTTCGGAAGCCATCGTTGCACACAACTTGGCTACTTCGCGGGAATGTTGGAGCAGGTTCTGACCGTACGAAGACCGGAAACGCATCCGACCTACCATCTTGATCAATTCCGGGTGCAAGCCGTGGATACCCAGATCAATCACCGTACGTTCACCGATTTCAACGATTTCGTCTTCGATATTCTTCCGCGTTTTAGCAACCACCTCTTCGATACGAGCCGGGTGAATACGGCCATCCTGTACCAGTCGATGGAGCGACAAACGGGCGATTTCACGGCGTACGGGATCAAAACCCGAAATCACAATCGCATCCGGCGTATCATCTACAATGATTTCCACGCCCACGGCCGATTCCAGTGTCCGGATATTCCGTCCTTCACGGCCAATGATTTTACCTTTAATATCGTCCGATTCGATATTGAAAACCGAGACGCAGTTTTCGATGGCCTGTTCCGCCGCCGTCCGCTGGATGGTTTCAATAACGATTTTCTTCGCTTCTTTCGTTGCCGTCAGTTTGGCTTCTTCTACGATGTTTTTTACGTAGCTGGAGGCCCGGGTTTCCGCTTCGGCTTTCAGGTTATCGACCAGTTGCTGACGAGCTTCATCAGCAGTTAGACCGGCGATTTTTTCGAGCTGGGAAACGGCACTGGTGCGGGCTTTCTCGGCCTCATCCACTTTCCGTTTCGCTGACTCCTGCTGCTGGGCTAACTGCTGCCGCTGCTTTTCCAGTTCGTCTTCCTTGCGTTTCGCCTGTTCACGTTGCTGATTGATCTGACGCTCAAAATCCTTCAGTTTCGCTTCATTTTCCTGAAGAACACGTTTCCGCTTATTGGTTTCTTCTTCAAATTCAGCCCGGCGTTTAAGAAAATTTTCTTTCGCTTCAAGAATCCGCTGATTTTTGAGGTTTTCCGCTTTTTCTTCGGCGTTTTTAATAATGTCGACGGCTCTTACTTCGGCCTCTGCTTCCCGATTTTTAATCGCTTTCCCTAAGAATATCCGGGTAATAAAGAATACTATTCCCGCTGTAATGAGGGTATCGAGCAAATACAATAGAATACTACTATCCTGCATTTGTCTGTATGGTTAAATAATAGTGAAACCAAACAGTCCTCTGCCGGAGACCGTTAAAAGTGAAGAAAAACAGGGATCTCTAGTGTATCAATCAATTCCGCAGTACCGGATTGACTAATTCATCCATCATTTCGAGCTGAGCAAAAGCCTGATGCTGTAAGGCATTGAGCTTCAGATTAGTAACCATGCAAAAAGCATCACACGCGTCATCCGCTCGTGCATGCTGTGAACATTTTCCTTCTCGAGTAATTGCTGCATTTGCTGATTCAATAGTTTAGCCGCTTCCCGAATGTAGAGTTCATCTTCTTTCGGAATCGTCATTTCGTATTGCGTGCCAGCAAGCTGTATGTGGATGGTACGATTCGTTCCCATGCAAAAGTAGTTATGGCTTATTATCGCTCTAACTGCATTTTCTTCGGTCTTTTAATCGGCGGTTGAGCCGGTCAGATGGCCTGTATTACAATCTAAACTTTTACAAGTTTAGTACTTAAAAGTGAAATTATGCAAATATTGTGTGGGCTATTCATTCCGAATGATTGGCTTTTCGCAATAAATTATAGGCTTTAATCCTATTTTCACCTGGGCCATCGGTTCTTTTTTACCCTTACACCCTCTGATTTGGCTTCACTTTTCTTTGGTACAGCAATTCCTTTTAAATCGCTATTCCGATAATTTTTTAATGGCCTTGTCCACTTCCTGAATGAAATGATCAACCTGAATACGCAACGCTTCGGGATTATCCGGGTTCAGTGAATCCAGAGCAACCCGGCTCATCCGGCCTTTTTGCTCACTGCGTTTCCGCAAGTCCGAAAGTTCCGTTTTCTGCTTTTTGATGATTTCATCCCGCTCCTTCAACAACGAATGTAGGCCTTCCAGCTCCCGTTGTTTGTCCTGCAAGATCATATTCATTTGCTCCATCTGGGAAATGAGCGTGCGTATCTTCAGTTCCAGATGCTGGCCTTTGGCACGCAGACGTTCTTCCAGTTCATCCGCCGAGCGGGAGGTATCCAGGGGATTCATCAAGGGTATGGTACGTTTAGCGTTTGGAGGTACGGAAATCGCTTCCCGTACCCTGAAACTTATTTTCGAATGACAGCTTCTAATTCTTTTTCAAAACCAAGCATCAGTCGATTCATGGTTTTGTCGATTTGACTATCCGTCAGCGTTTGCGAAGCATCCAGCAGAGTGAAACTTACCGAGTACGACTTTTTGCCTTCGCCCAGATTAGGCCCTTCGTAAATATCAAATACGTTCAGACTTTGCAGGAGGTTTTTCTCATACTTGAAAGCGACTTCCTGAATCTGTTTAAAGCTAACGGTTTTATCCAGTACCAGCGACAAATCACGGCGTACTTCGGGGAATTTCGAAATCTCCTGGAACGTCACTTCCGTGGTGTAATGATCCAGCAAAGCGGCCCAATCCAGATCAGCGAAGAATACCGCCTGTTTCAGATCCGTCAGCTTGGTCAAATCGCTGCGTACTAAACCGATGGTCGCCAGTACTTGTTTTCCTTTGAGGTACTGCAAACCATACGCCCACACGTTTCCGGTTTCTACTTCCTGCGTAGTCAGGCCTTTCACACCCATCTTTTTGAAAATCCGGTTCACCGTACTAACCAGATCGTGGAAAGCTACGGGCCGACTTTTCTGCTGCCAGCTCTCCGAAACGATGTTTCCGGTTAGATACAGAGCCAGGTGCGGTTTCTCGACGTACTGGTGAGGCTGCATCTTGTGATACGTTTTCCCAAACTCGAAAAACTTCAGATCCCGTTGACGCCGGTTGACGTTATGGGCCAGAGCTTCCAGGCCGGAGAATAGCATACTTTGCCGCATTACACCCAAATCTTCGCTCAATTTATTCAGAATCTCGACATCTTCACCAGGCAGACTATCTTTTATACTGGCCGCGTAGGCCGGTTTCGTCAATGAATTAGTGAAAATCTCCTGAAAACCAGCTCCGGCCAGCAACTGAGAAATTTTGAACGGAACGCGTTCCCGGTCTTTGGAAGGCTCGGGGAACTTCGCCAGATAGTCGGTCCGTAGATTAACCGACAGGCTGATGTTGTTTAATCCGTAAATCCGCAGGATTTCTTCAATCACGTCAGCTTCCCGCGTAACGTCCACGCGATAAGCCGGAATCGAAGCCGTGAAGCCTTCTTCCGTACCATTCCAGACTTTAATATCCAGATCCGTCAGAATTTGGTGGATTTGCTCATGCGGAATTTTTTGTCCGATCAGGCGGTCAATATTCCGGTAGCTCATCAGCACCTGAGCGGGTTTGAACTGAGCCGGATGCGTATCCGTAATTTCACTCGTAATCTTTCCGCCGGCCAGTTCCTGCATGAGCAGTGCCGCCCGCTTGAGCGTGTACAGCTTGAAATTGGGGTCCGTTCCGCGTTCAAATCGGAAACTGGCGTCTGTTTTCAGGCCATGTCGCATGGATGATTTCCGTACCCAGTCGGGCGAGAAGTACGCCACTTCCAGAAACACCCGCGTCGTCGTTTCCTTGATGCCCGATTCCTGGCCACCAAATACGCCCGCAATGCCTACGGGTTTTTCAGCATCGCAGATCATCAGGTCTTCACTGGAAAGCGTCCGTTCGATTCCGTCGAGCGTCACGAATTTCGTCCCTTCCGGCATGGTTTTCACCACGATTTTCTGTCCGGCCAGTTCGTGCCAGTCGTAGGCGTGCATCGGCTGACCCAGCTCGTGGCAGATGAAGTTGGTTATGTCGACAATGTTGTTGATGGGTCGCAAACCAATGGCCAGCAGCGATTGCTTGAGCCAGTCAGGCGATTCCGCCACTTTCACCCCGTCAATCGTAACCCCACAGAACCGTGGACAAGCTTCGGTATTTTCCACCACTACGTCAATCGGATGCTGATTGTTGGCGGCGTAAAAGTTATCCGCAAAAGGCAGCTTAATATCCCGGTGCAAGAGTGCTTTCAGGTCGCGGGCTACGCCAATGTGCGAAGCGGCATCGGCCCGGTTGGGCGTCAGGCCAATCACAATGCGGTAATCCGGTTCCAGTTTGAAGTAAGTAGCTGCGGGCGTACCGTTGGGGAGATCGGTGGTGAGTACCATGATTCCCGCGTGGCTGGTACCCAGACCCAGCTCGTCTTCGGCACAAATCATCCCTTCGGAAGGGTGACCGTACACTTTACGCTTACCGATGGTAAACGGTTCGCCATTCGTTGGATAAATGGTGGCTCCTACTGTAGCGACGACCACGCGTTGACCCGCGGCGACGTTCGCAGCTCCGCAAACGATGGTCGTGGGTTCCCCCGTACCAATGTCGACGGTGGTCAGGTGTAATTGTTTTTCTTTGACGGTAAACGGCTCACACGTCAATACTTCGCCAATCACCACGCCCTGCAAACCACCCGGTACGGAATCAATGCGTTCGATTTCTTCCACTTCGAGGCCACAGCCCGTCAGTAACTGGTCTAATTCTTCGGGCGACTCGGTCAGGGAAATGTATTGTTTGAGCCAATTAAGGGAAATATTCATAGTACTTCGGGTACAATCACTTGGAAAAGGTCCTTTACAGCCAGACCGATTTGCAAAAATAACTAATTTGAAAAAGGGAACAGAAGGATTATTAGAATTCGCTTAAATTCATCAAAAAGTACGTTTCTCTTTTGTTTTCCATGCCAAGTTTTAAGCCCCTGCTTTTCTCTGATTTTGTATGTCCAACCCCCACCCTGCCCTTGGTTATTCATTCCTGCGCCCGCGTACGAGTGGGCCCTGTGGCTAGGCGTACCCGAACGTAAGATTCGTTCCTATCTCATCGAACATATTGACGCCCATCAGCCCTTACTGGATTTTGGTTGTGGTACGGGTAATTTCCTTCAACAGTTACAGCAGACCCATCCGCAGCAAACCATTCGTGGGCTGGATACCGACCCTTACATGGTTCGCGTGAGTCGTCGAAAATCCGTACCCGTCGATTACTACGCTTCCGGACCCCTGCCCTACGCGGGCGAGCGGTTTGGTACCGTAACGAGCACCTGGGTTTTTGAACATTTTTCAGTCGAAGAATCGCTGTTTTACTTTCGGGAAATTCGACGGATTCTCCAGCCCGGTGGCACGCTCTGGCTGGGTGACTGGGGTCCATCCCAAGGCCCAACGCAACGGGTACTGGGACGCCTCGTCCACTGGATCGACCCGACCCAGAACGGACTGGGCCCGGCGGGTCGCTGGCCGGAACTATTAGCTCAGGCAGGCTTTTCTACCGTGCTGATTCCGTACCAGATTGCAACGCGACTGGGCACCTTTTACTACTGGAAATGTCATTTTTGATGCCCAAAAAGCCCGGCTTATGTCGTATCTTGCCCCACTGTCCAATCTTTTTGTACCATTCTATGTATTTTTTCTTCTAGTTTGTGGTATAAAAACACTGGTACAAACGTTTATTTGCTCATCCTGTCTTTTACAGTCCTTTCTTCTCCCCAGGGAAACGGATGTTGGTAAAGGCGGTTGACAGCCGGGTAATTCTTCATCAGATTACGTTAATTTTCGTTAATTGAAAAAACTATATTTGTCGAAGTCCCTGGAGTCGTTCATTTTCGGCCACTGGCTGGTATGGCCGGACCGGAGCAGCGAAAATATTTTCCAGCTCACGACCTTAAGATAGATCCAAAACGACTGCCATGAAACCGTTTTGTTTGTTGTTGTTTTTTTGTTTTCCCAGTCTTTACTGGCTCAGGATATTGATAAAGAAAAGCTCAAAGGTGTTTGGGTAGCGAAACGGGTTGAATACCGCAACGGGTACCAAATGATGAGTGACGCTGAAGTCGATAAGTCCAATATTGTTTTTGTTTTTGAAGATCGGCGACTACGGTTTTATACCAATGAGAAGGCCACTACGGTAAGCTACACGCTGAGTGGTAACCGCATTCGTACGGCAGAAAACGCCACCTACACGATCGATAAACTCACGGATTACGAATTACAGCTTTCCGAGCAGACTTCCTCCGTCATGCGTACTGATCAGCTTCGGTTTATCTGTGCCCGTCAGGAAGCCACCAGTTACGACGATTACATTCGCAAGAAATTCGTTCTGCCCGCCGCCCGCTTTGATCGGGATACGTTCTACGTCATGAACGAAACAATCTTCCCTAAATTCCGTACGCGGCTGATTGACAGCAGTTTCTACGAAACATACCAGAATTCCTATACGTATATCGAAGATGCGTTCCGGCAGCTGGCTCGTCCGCGTCGGGATCGCTTTCGGGTGAGTTTCATTGTGAATCGTACGGGCCGGATTGAAAATATTCAAATCGTGGAGAGTTCGGACCCGAAAATGGACGATAACCTGCGAACGGCCATTAAAGCTTCTGAAGGCATGTGGATTCCCGCGACCGTTGGCCGCAAGCCAGTACGGGTGCAGGTGAATTACGAGTTTCCGTACGGCATCCCCGAAAATCGGCAACTCACCCTGGATGACATCAAGGCGTTAAAAGCGAAAGATTTGTTTGAAACGGGCTTACAACACTATAATCGACAGCGGTACGATCAGGCACTGGCCGTATTCAATCAGTGTATTGAATTAGATCCCGGCAACGTATCGATTCGTTTCAATCGGGCCGCTACCTTCTACAAACTCAACCGTCTGCCGGAAGCGTGCCAGGACTGGAAACTTCTGGAACGAGCGGGAGAAAAAGAAGCGACGAAATTGTTAAAGAAACATTGTCAGAATTAACGAAGAAAGGCCGGTTACCCGGCCTTTCTTCGTTAGCAGACTAGTTATTTCGTTTCTTCCCGTAACATTTCAACCATCTGGCTCACTTCCTCAGCGGTGGCTTCGGCATTGCCAGTAAAGCCTGAGCTTTTAAAACGAATCTGGCCCTTTCTATCCAGTACAAATTTGGTAGGGATACCGCTTACCTTGAAACGCGTAACCACCTCATCGGTATCGTCCAGTACCACCCGAAAGTTATACTTGTTTTTAGCGATGAAGTCAGCCGCATTCTTTTGCTTATCCGCTTCTTTTTGCCAGGTATTCACGAATAGAAAAGCAACATCCGGATCGTTTTCATACCGCGTTACGGCCTTCTGCATACCGGGGAAAGACGCAATACAGGGACCGCACCAGGTAGCCCAGAAATCTACCACGACTATTTTCCCCTGTAAGGAAGCCAGACTAACGGGTTTCCCTTCCAGATCCGTAAGTGTAAAGGCTGGAGCGGGTTTCCGGATCATCATTTCCTGCAAAGTAGCCTTCACGCGATCCGCCACTTCCTTTTTGATACCTGCCCAGTGGGTATCGTAGTCAGCCACACCTTTTTCTTGGGTGTAGACTTGTTTGAATAATTCTTCTATTTTCGGCGTTCCTTTGCCTTTACGCAGAGCCGCCTCCAGCACCGGTAATGCCTGAGCAGACTGTCCGGCCTGCACGAGTGCTTCAACGTACCGCTGGGTGATATCGGGCTCCTCGTATTTTCCATAAGTGACAGCCGCTTGTTTCATCGCCTCAAGAGCGGGCTCTAATCTTCCCTGCTTCATCAAAATAAACCCATACGTATCGGCGTAATAAGCATACGTATTCTCCCGATTTTTCCGAATGGCTGCATCCGTCAGATAGGACTCATCCGTCCCAGACCGGGGTTTATCCAGTTGGTTTTTCGCCCATTCAGATGCTTTCAGGGAAAGACGCTCGGCCTGGGGCAGATTTTCGCCCGCTTCGGCCTTTTCCCAGGCGTAGGAATTGTAGGCGGTGGCAATGGGAGCTGCGAAATCAGGTTGTTTCTCCAGTGTTTTCAGTACTTCCCATTGGCCCTTTCGAACATAGGCCGTAGCGAGTTGGCTAGCCATGTAACTGATGTAGAAATTAGCTTCCGGTATGCCTGCAAACTGCTGCTTTGCCTTTCCCCAGATCGCTCTTTTTTTAGTAAGGTCTTTTTCCTCACTGAATGTTTTATAGATGCTTCGAAGGGCCGCCGTTCCTTTGGGAAAGACAGTGCGTATCTTCGTTTCATAGTTCTGAGCTTCCTGGGGTTGTTCTAACTTCTGATAAGCCAGGATGAGTGCTTTCATCTCGTCCTCCGTAAGCTTGGGTTGACGGGCCAGTCGGGCGGCTTCACTTTTGAGCAAAGCCTGATCCGTACGGTTGTTCAGAGAGTACACGTAGGGAAAAATAAAACGAGGTTTGGTAGCTGGATTTTCCTGAAATT
This sequence comes from Siphonobacter sp. BAB-5385, assembly GCF_002261125.1. NCBI lineage: Bacteria > Pseudomonadati > Bacteroidota > Cytophagia > Cytophagales > Cytophagaceae > Siphonobacter > Siphonobacter sp. BAB-5385. Next base: position 42,571 of record NZ_NMPS01000093.1, read on the forward strand.
CCTTTTCAAACAGCCTATGAATGGTTTCCGGATTGGGTTCAAGTTCCAGGATATTGTCAGCCCACTCATTCAGCCACACGGCTGCAGCCGCCCGACTACCCGGCAGCACCTGGTCATTGGTATACAAAAGCTGTAGATACCCTTGTTCGGCATTGGTATCGTGGACTTTTCGCCCGTTAGAAAAATCGAACGCAACTACCAAAGCCGTTTTGGGAAGTACAAACGCCCCTTCCCAGTGCTTGTCTTTTTTAGAAAGCGGAATCGTTAGGGCAACGGGATTCTTTTTTGACAAGACATAAGCCGTAGCCTCGATCAGGGGGCTGGCAACCAGTTTCGCTTCGGTCGGGGTATACACTACCTGAACCGACTGGCCGGGTTGGGGTCTGGCAGGAGTAATCCTGAGGTTAGGAGCGTCGAACTGAGCTTTTGAGAAGCCGGGGGTTAGTACCAACAACGTGGCTACCAGCCGGAGTAAGATTCGTTTCATAGGTAAGGTTTTATTTGAAAGGGGTACTTCGAAAGATACCTCTTTTCAGCATCTTCTGAAATACCCCTTCTTCAAAACCTCTTGACTATGCATTCAACCTATTCGCCTACTTCATATCCCGACGGGCATTCAGGTAACCTTTAACGACTGTAAACGTCGTGACGGCCAGGAAGAAAATGATGATGTAATGCACGTAGTTAATAATACCGGGAAACTTCTCGCCCAGATAGTACCCACCGCCCGAAAGCAGAATTGTCCAGAGGGCTCCACCAATGACGTTATACGTCATGAAATGCGGAAAATCGAGCTTGATCATACCCGATAAAATCGGTGCAAACGTACGAACCACGGGCAAAAATCGACTGATAATCAAAACACTGGAACCATATCTCAAAAAATATTGACGAGTCGTTTCGATGTTCTTTTTCTTGAAAAACAGGGAATCGGGCCGGTTTTCGAGCCTACCGCCGAAGTACTTTCCAAAGAGATACCCTGTCAGCGAACCAAAGACAGCCGCTCCCAGAATACAGGCTAGTAGTACAGGCAGGGTCGCGTTTAGTACGCCCGTTCCGCAGAATACGCCCGCCAGAAAAAGTAAGTAATCGCCGGGAAGAAAGAAGGCAAAGAATAAACCGTTCTCCGCGAAAACGATTAAGGTGATGGCCACCAGGCCACCGGTTTGAATAATCTCCCGGGAATCCGTTAAAAAGGTTAACCAGTCTGGCAAATTCATGGCTTGCTACTAATTTTCGACGAATTTAGCGGAGTTGTTTGGTATAGCCGATTCATTCCAGCGAATTTTACCGTAAACTACACGAGCGGTTGGTAAGCCGATCGTTCGATTGCTTCGTCGGCCCCCGGTTCTGCCGGAGCCTGCTGCTTCATCAACGTTGAATCTTGATTCTGAACATTCACTGCTTTGACTCAGTCCAAATTTGCCTCCGAATCCCTGACGACCATGACTGAAATGGTCTTTCCCAACGATACCAATAATCTGGGTAATCTGATGGGGGGAAACCTGTTACGTCTGATGGATATTTGCGGTGCGATTGCCGCCCAGAAGCATTCCCGCCACGTGGTCGTTACGGCTTCGGTGGATAACGTAGCGTTTAAAGACCCGATTCCCCTGGGTAGTGTCATTACGCTGCGGGCCTTCGTGACGCGGGCGTCAATTCGTCCATGGAAGTATTCATCGACGTACACGCGGAGAATATTCCGGCCGGTGAACGCTTCATGACAAACCGGGCTTTTTATACCTTCGTGGCCGTAGGTGCCGATGGAAAACCGTCGACGGATATTCCGGAAGTAGTGCCGCAGACGGACGAAGAAAAATCGCTGTACGATGCCGCCCTTCGTCGCCGTCAATTACGTCTGGTTCTGGCCGGACGGATGATGCCCGCTGAAGCAACGGAGCTGGCTAAATTATTCGAACTGCAAGCCTAAGCTTTTTCCTGGAAAGTCGGTAACAAACATAGAAGGCAGCGTTTCAAGCGGACGTTTGATTCAGGGAAAAAACTTCCATTTCCTGAATACAAACCTGCCTGAAACGCTGCCAACAAATTTCTTTTTAACCGTCGCTTGCGTACTTTATTTTCCGGGAGTTTCTACCCGAAACTGCTCCATTCCTCGGCGGTCCTGAAGGGTAACATATACGGTCTTTTTATTTTTTCCTCCGAAAACGAGATTACTACAACTTTTGCCCTTGAGCGGTACTTCCCGTAGCAATTTCCCTTGCGGACTCAGAATCGCAATGACGCCTTTGCCGTGCCGGGTACAGTACAGATTTCCATTCTGATCGCACTTCATGCCATCCATGCCGAAATCCGTGAATTCGTGGAAAAGCTGTTTATTCTGCACATTGCCCTGAGCATCTAAATCGTACTTCCAGATTTTCCGCTGAGCACTTTCGTTGACGTACAAGATTTTTTCGTCGGGACTCAATGTAATTCCGTTGGTAGTACCCAGGTTTTCCAGTAGCCGGGTCGTCTTGCCATCCGGATCGATTCGCCAGAGCTGGCCCGTATTGTCTTTCCATTTCGGATCAGAAGCGTACAGCACATCTTTCTTCGTGATGCAAATGTCATTGGGCTGATTGAACCGATCATCGTGGGCAAACACGCTTACTTCTTTCGTCTGCATGTTCACTTTTAAAATGTTATGATTCACGAAATCGGCCAGTAACATTTCGCCTTTCGAGTTAAACTGAATGGCGTTAGCAATACTCTTATTCGGTAAGGTTACGAACACTTCCCCTTGTCCCTGAGCATTGATTTTACCGACGGTACCATCCTGTTTGAAGTTGACTACGTACAGATTCCCTGCCGCGTCGAAACTGGGGCCTTCGATGTTCCCGCTAAACTGATTCTCAGCGGTGAAGTCACTGCTTTGGTAGAGGTTTGAAGACTGGGAAGAAGCCGGTTTGCGGGCACAGGCCACGAAAAGCACCGGCAGTAACAGAAGAATACGGAACATAAGGCAAAAAATTAGTGCATACAAAATGGAGGAGCTAGTGAGGCTCCTCCATTTTTATTCGTTAGCGATTGGCTCTTAGTGAGGCATATCGGGGGTTTCAATATCGGTCGGCTCGACGCTATCATTCGTCGTAGCTACTTCACTTTTGCTGGCCGTTGCGGGTACCTTGGCACTTTTAGCAGCGGGAGCTTTGGTTGAACGCGTAGGCGTCTTTGGAGCCGCCGGAGCTTTCGATTGCGAAGCAGCGGGCGTTGACTCCTTTTTCGGTTCAGCGGGGGCCTCTTCTTTTTTTGAAGGTACCTCTACGGATTTGGAAGAGGTCTTTTTCGCCTGTTTGGCTAATTTTTTCTTAGCGTCTTTTGCCGATTTTTCGTCTTTTTCTTTCTCTTTCTGCTGAAGTTTAGCAAATTTTTTCGCTAAGTCTTCCGCAGCTTTTTCAATTTGTTTCGACAGTTTTTTGCCGTGTTTGGCGTTCAGACCACTCAGTTTTTCAGTAAGCGTAGAGGCCAGTTCGTTGGTAAGCTTCTTGTCGGGTTTCATGAAGAGATTTATTATGAATTGGGTAGTTCTGTTATTTCTTCGCAGCCAGTCGCTTGTGGACAAAATCCCAGCAAACGATTCCAACCGTTACGGCAATGTTGAGCGAATGCTTCGTGCCGTACTGGGGAATTTCCAGGCATAGGTCGGCAATTTCAATGATTTTATCATTCACTCCAAAAACTTCATTCCCAAAAACGAAAACATATTCGCCACCGGGTTCGGGTTGAAAATCGGGCAAGCCCACGCTAGCCTCGGCCTGCTCCACCGCTACAATGCGTACGCCCTTCGCTTTCAGCTCTTTACAGAAATCAACCGCATCAGGTACGTGTTCCCAGTGTACGGATTCGTCGGCTCCGAGAGCCGTTTTCGTAATATCCCGGTGCGGGGGTGTACCCGTAATTCCCCCTAAATATACCGTAGACACCCGAAAAGCATCGGACGTACGAAAGACGGAACCTACGTTATTTAAGCTCCGAACGTCGTCGAGTAACACGGAATACGGAAATTTTTCCGCGGCCTTGAATTCCTCGACTGACAGGCGGTCGAGTTCATCCATTGAAAGTTTTCGCATACAAAAATCAGGGTGTACGGTCATAAGCCGGGTCTTTTTCAGCGAACGACCGTACCATTTTGGCCTAAAGTTCGTAAACTTCCGGGCAGATTGCGGTAGTACCCGGGCATTTTCAGGAAAACGTCCCGCCAAAAATGATTCCAGCGTTTCTCTGAAGAGGTGGATCGCTACTGAAACCAGATTACTCATCTTACAAACCTATCAACCAGTGCTGATTGAAACGCGAGCGTACGCCCGGGCCGGACTTTTAGGAAATCCCTCGGACGGTTTTTTTGGAAAAACGCTATCCATCACCGTCCGAAATTTTGGGGCTTCCGTTAGCTTATGGCAATCACCGGAGCTTCATATTGAACAGCAGGAGGCCGATGCCAACACCTTCCGCAGTATTTTTCACCTCTGTGATACCGTCGGACAAATTGGGTACAATGGCGGTATTCCCCTCATCAAAGCAGCCATTCGTAAGTTTACGCTGTACTGCGGGGAACAGGGCATCCGGCTCCCTAACCGGAATTTCACGATTCGCTATAGCAGTTCCATTCCCCGACAGGTCGGTTTGTCCGGATCGAGTGCCATTATTGTAGCTACCATGCGAGCCCTGATGCAATTTTATGAGGTGGACATTCCGCTTGAGTATCTGCCTACGCTGGTCTTACAGGCGGAAACCGAAGAACTCGGGATTACTGCCGGCCTACAGGATCGGGTGATTCAGTGTTACGAAGGCTGTGTGTATATGGATTTTGCCAAAGAACTCGTGCAAAGCCGCGGCTACGGCGAGTACGAACGCATTAATCCAACTCAGTTGCCGAAGCTTTACCTGGCTTACAATACTGACATGAGCAAGGTTTCGGGCAAGGTCCATAACGACGTTCGGGCCCGTTTTGACCGGGGCGAACCGCTGGTACACGAAACGCTGCAATCCATTGCCAATCTGGCGACTTTGGGTAAAGAAGCCATCGAACGGCGTGACTACGAAACGTTACACGAACTGGTGAATCAGAATTTTGATTTCCGGACTCGCATTTATAACATTCATCCGGTCAACATTCAGATGATCGAAACGGCTCGTAAATTGGGAGCTTCCGCTTCGTTTACGGGCTCGGGCGGCAGTATCATCGGTCTGTATCGGGACGACGAAATGCTGAACCGCCTGTTTGTCGAATTACGAAAACTAAACGCCAGGGTCATTAAACCGTATGTGATGTGATGCGTTGGTTGTTTTGAGTTTACTTATGAACCACAGAGTTACGCAGAGTTGGGCACAGAGGAAACGGAGTTAAATATTCCCTGCTCTCATTAGTACGGCAGGAAAACACAACGTTTAATCAAGCTATTTTAACAACTTATACTCTATTTTAACTCTGTGGTTAAACTCCCAAACGCTAAACACTTCCCACCCCTCCTCTTTTTTTCCACACTCATGATTAAAAAAGCGATCATTCCAGCGGCCGGTTTTGGTACGCGATTTCTGCCCGCTACTAAGGCACAGCCCAAAGAAATGTTGCCCATTATCGATACACCGACTATCCAGTACGTCGTACAGGAAGCCGTTGATTCGGGCATTGAAGATATTCTGATCATCTCGGGGAAAGGCAAACGTTCGATTGAAGATCACTTTGACCGCAACTTCGAACTCGAAACCCGACTGGCTGAAAAAGAAGACGAAATGCTGCACGAATTGCGTCGGCTTTCGGATATGGCCAACATCCACTTTGTTCGCCAGAAAGAACTCAACGGACTTGGGGATGCCATTTACTACGCCCGTCACCACGTGGGGAATGAACCGTTTGCTGTACTCCTCGGCGATACCATCATGGACTCGGTTATTCCCGTTACGCAGCAGTTGATGGATACCTTCGAAACCTACCGCTGTTCGGTCATTGCTGTAGAAACGGTTCCTACCGATAAGGTAAACCGCTATGGTATTGTCGGTGGAAAAGAACTCAGCGATTCGATCATGCAGCTGGAAACGCTGGTAGAAAAACCGGCTTTGGGTCAGGCTCCGTCGAATCTGGCCATCGCGGGACGGTACATTCTGACGCCCGAGATTTTCCGGATGATTGAGCAAACACCCAAGGGTAAAGGTGGTGAAATACAGCTAACGGATGCCATGTTACTGCTGCTCTCGCGGGAAAACGTCTATAGCCACCGCATCGAAGGCAAACGTCACGACATCGGCAACAAACTCGACTTCCTGAAAACCACGGTTGAATTTGCCCTGAAACGGAAAGAGTTTGAAAAACCATTCCTGGCGTTTCTGAAAGAAGTCATTCAGCAATACGAACAGTAATCTATTGTTGGTTGATGGTTTGTATTAAAAAAAGAGCAGGCGGTGTGCCTGCTCTTTCCTTTTTTGAAGCAACTTAGGGAGCGTTGAATCGGGCGTTGGGCAGCAAGATCAGCCGGGATTCTGACGCTACATCAATTTGGCTGGCGGCTGCCGTACTATTGAGCCGAACCACGTGCGGCGAAACGATGTACGCTTTTTGCAGGGGGACGGGTGGCTTCCCACAACTCCAGGTATTGTCTTCCTCCCAAGGTCCCGATTGCCGACTGGTATTACCCCCATCGTTGCGTGGACTCAGGGTTTTCGTAAAGGTATAGGTACACATCCGGCTGCCCGAGGCGTGGCTAAATTCCAGCATGTAGTACCCCGCCGTACTGGGACTGAATTCTTTTCCCTGCCAGACGACACTTCCGTTCGACTGTTTCCAGAAATGAATGACGTTGAAGCTACTATTCCCCTGAAGTACCACCGGGTTTCCGGGGCAAAGCTCGGTAGCGTTATACGGCTTGATGTAATAGCCCAGGCCACTGATATTCTGGTCCATCCAGTTGAAACGAGCCGCAATGAAGTTTTTACGATCCTGGATTTCAGCGTTCAGATTCTGGCCCATATTCCAGCGTATGGCGTTACGGGCGTGAGCTTCCTGAAAAATATTCTGTAGCGAATCAATCATCGACAGGACGCGAGCCGTAGCAAAAGCCCCCTGCCGGATGTTCGTCCAGCGTCGCTGGGAGGTTTGGACAAACAGCGTATCCTGCATCAGGTACGACCACCAGAAGGGCATAATCTGATCGCTCGGCGTACAGCCAGGTTCATTTCAAAAGCCCAGCCCTGCGGTACGTTTCCATCGCAAAAACCCCGTCCGTAGGCCAGATCCAGATCCCACATGGGTCCCATATTCAACTTGCCGCCCTTACTGTCCCGGTCCTTGTAGAAGTACGTGCTTTTCGTATAGCCATCGGAATTTTTACTCAGCTCCGTCATCAGAAAATAATCGGCGAACGAAGGCACATCGGCCATGGAAGCATAGCCCGTTTGCGGATTGAAGTTTTTCGCGTGAAGCAGGTTTTCGAACTGGGTCACGTAATTCTGAATGTAGTCCCGTTGGACGGGCTGCAGATTTTTCGTTTTGGGATAGTGAATCTCAAACATCGCCCGTCCATCGTTGCGACACTCGGCTCCGAAGGCCGAACCCCAGCGATGATTCCCGTCCGGAGCATCAACTTTCAGGATGTATCCACCGGTCAGTTTATCGCCCGATACGTCATCTTCTTTCAGGCTGGAAATGGAGATGCGGTCTTTTCCCCGTTTCACATTTTCACCCAATACGTACAAGCCGTGGTACGAACCATTGAGAACCACTTCTACGTACTGACTCCGACTGGCGTAGCGACCAATCTGGTTGGAAAGTTTATAGCCCAGTACATTTGTGATGAATGAATTGTCGTAGGCCGAAGCATACAGAATCCAGTCGTGTTCGGCGGGCATCCCCATCAGCGACACCTCTTTTTCGGACCCGTCGGCTTCCTGCGTTTCAAAACCGAACGATTTCTTGGGTGCGGCCTGGGAGTTAGCTCCCCGTACCTCGATACCGATCGCCCCATTGTAATTGTACTGCGTATCGGTCAGTGCATTTCGCAGCCCCGGTCCGCGATAAATGATCTTCATCGTAGCCGGTATTTTCGGCTCATCCGGAATCCCCTGCCCATCCTTCGTATCGATGATTACGATGGGCAGATTGGAGGAGGTAAAATTTACCTGAGCAGACAGGGTTTTACTGACTAGAAACAAGGAAAAGACCAGGCTGATAAAAGCCCGGGCAGCAGGTAACCTTTTTTTCATACTGGCTGAAAGTTAGAACCGTTTAAAACTACGCTAATTATCTAACGATTACGCACTTATTACACAAAAATACTATACGTCTGCCCTCTCATGAGCCGTATACGTTCTGCCGTTCCTACCGAACTACTGGCAGAGCCTGCCAAATCTTTGTATGTTTACTATTTCACTTCATTTTCTCATTGTATGAAAAGATGCTTACTGCTGGGATTGCTGTTGGGTCTCTACCTACCGGGCTGGACACAATCCAAAACCAAACCTCCGATTACCTGGAAAGACGTGACCAACTGGAAGGCGATTTCGAACTTCGGGGGAACGCAGCTTTCGCCGGATGGGCAGTGGATGGCTTACGTATTATCGTCCGTAGCAGAGGGCGACGCCGAATTAGTTCTGCAGAAAACCACGGACAGCACCCAGTACCGGTATCCTATCGGATCCGTCATCTTCGTTCCGATGAGTTACTCGGATGATTCCCGCTTTTTTGCGTTCAAGGTTTTCCCGACCGCCAAGGAAAAAAAGGCCGCGGGTAAAACGCCCGGCAAACCCCTGCCGGAAAAGGTCTTTCTGATTGAATTGGCAAACCGGAAGAAAACGGAATTTGAACGCGTCAGCTCGTTTGCATTCAATGGTGAAAAAGCCTCGCACCTGGCTTTACTGCTGAGTCCGGCTACACCGGCCATGGCTCCTACGGCACCCAAAGGACGCGATTTACTGCTGTATGAACTCACCAGTGGTAAAACGCAGAACATCGGTAATGTCGCCGATATGAGCTTCAACAAAAAAGGTGACTGGCTGGCTCTGACTATTGACGCGAACGAAAAAGCGGGTAACGGCTTGCATTTGCGGAACATGACGACAGGTCTGACTTCCATCATCGACAATGACAAAGCACGTTACCAGTCACTAACCTGGACGGAAAAAGGCGACGGTCTGGCCGCTCTGAAAGGTACCCAGAACGACAAATACAAAACGGATGTACTGAGCGTACTGGGCGTGAAACTACGCGGTACGACTCCCGAACTGACGGTATACGATCCGGGCAAGGACAGTTTGAATTTTCCCAAGAAGATGAAAATCAGTCCGAACCGTCGTCCCACCTGGACGGAAGACCTGAGCCGTCTCCTGTTTGGTATTCAGAAAGAGGATCTGGCAAAGAAAGAAGCCGAAGCCAAGGAGGCCAAGAAAGATACTGTACAGAAGCCTAAACCTTCGCCCGTAAGCGAAGCTCAGAAGCTGGCAAAAATCAAAGCCGATACAACGATCAAATCAATCGAAGATTTGCAAAAGGCTCTGGCGAAAGTCAAAACTGATTCGGCCCGCGTAGCCCAACGGGGCGGTACGGTGCCCAGCTCAGGTAAAGACGACATTGACAAACCCGAAGTAACCATCTGGAACTGGCAGGACAAGCGTCTGCAATCGCGGCAACAGGTAACGGAAATGCAGGACAAGCAATTCAGTTTTCTGGCGATGTACGATGGGAAGAAATTCACTCGTCTCACGGACAGTACGCTCATGACCGTTCGTCCCGCCGCGAAGGATTTGTACGCCGTTGGGCTGGAAGATCAAACCTATGAACTGGAGACCAGTCTGGACGGACAGAACTACGCCGATATTTACGTGGTGGATCTGAAAACAGGGGCTAAAACCAAGGTACTCGAAAAGCTCTATCTGCCCAGCTACGCCAGTTCGCCGATGACATCCGAAGACGGAACTAAATTCACGTATGGCAAAGACGGCCATTTCTACGTATACGACATTCCGTCGAAAACCAGTCTGAACCTGACCGAAAAGCTCCCCACCAGCTTTGTCGATACCGAAGACGATCATAACCAGAAGAAGCCTATGGTACCCATGCTGGGCTGGTCTACGGACTCGAAGTACGTGCTGCTGCGGGATGTCTGGGACATCTGGAAAGTTTCCGTGGATGGTAAGGAAGCGGTAAACCTGACGAAAAACGGCCGGAAAGAAAAGATTCACTACACGACCCGTTATAAGCTCGACCCGGAAGAAAAGGGAATTAACCTTAAACAGCCCCTGTACGTGCGGATGTACGGAGAGTTTACGAAGAAATCGGGCATTGGCCGCATTGAGGTAGATAAGAAAGGAAACCTCGTTACGGGTGTGAAACCCCTGCTGTGGGAAGACGCCAGTGTCAGTAACCTGAGTAAGGCGAAAAAAGCGAACGTCTACGTGTTCAGCCGCGAAACCTTTACCAAGCCTACGGATTATTTCGTATCCACTTCACCGGAACTGACCAGTGGGAAACAGGTAACCAAGAATACGCCGGAATTTGAAAAGTATGCCTGGAGCTCTGGCGTACGTCTAGTAGACTACGTTTCCGACAAAGGCGACACCTTACAGGGAGCCTTGTTCCTGCCCGCAGGTTACGAAACGGGTAAGAAATATCCGACGATTGTCTATTACTACGAAAAGCTGTCGCAAACGCTGCACGCGTATACCAATCCGGGTTATAGCGGCACGGGCTGGAACCCAAATGTATATACGTCTAACGGATACGCTGTCTTCATTCCGGATATCGTTTACAAGATGAATGATCCGGGTATGTCGGCGGTATGGTGTGTACTACCCGCAGTGAAGGCCGCTTTGAAAACGGGCGTCATTGATGAAACCAAAATGGGGATTCACGGCCACTCCTGGGGTGGGTACCAAACCAGCTTCCTGATTACCCAGACCAACCTGTTCAAGGCGGCAGCGGCGGGTGCTCCGCTGACCGACATGGTTTCCATGTATAACCTGATTTACAAGAACTCAGGTACCAGCAACGGTCAGATTTTCGAAGGTTCACAGGGCCGGCTCGTAGCTCCCTGGGAGAACTGGGATGCTTACTACCGCAACTCCCCGCTGCACCACGTCAAGAATATTCAGACGCCGTTGCTGTTATTACACAATGATGCCGATGGTGCGGTTGATTTTACCCAAGGTATTGAGTACTATACTGCATTACGCCGGTTAAAAAAACCAGTAGTACTTTTCCAGTATAAGGGAGAAAACCACGGTCTGGCGAAACTCCCCAACCGTAAGGACTACGCCATGCGAATGATGGAATTTTTTGATTACCATCTCAAAAACAAACCCGCTCCAGATTGGTGGAGTAAGGGAATTGAACGTTCTCAACTGGAAGAGCACTTAGAAAAGCGAATTCTTTTTGATAACTAGTTGATCCTTAATAAAAAAGCTGTCCCATATTGGGGCGGCTTTTTTATTAACATTTTATACTGGCATAGTTATTTTAATAAAAAAAGCTAAAAATATAAAGTTTTATCTACGTATATATTTGTAAGTATTTATTTACTTTGCCTTACATTAACAGGTGTTAATTTGTCCATTAATTACTTGTTTCGCCCCAAAGTCACCTCGAATCTATCGTTTGCAGTAACCGTCAGTTTTTTTTAACCGTCCAATTCTTGTAAACCTAGTAACCGCTATGACTAATTTTACGTCCACACCCGCCCTCTATCCCTCTCTGCGTTACAGTCCCTGCTGGCTCCGCAACGTCTGATGATTAGTCTAACTGCGATCAACGCCAGTTAGTAATCGGTGCTTTTTTGTCTCCTACTCATTTTCGTAGGAGTTATCGGTACATATCCTTTCCCGAACGACCGAGTCCCGGCGATCGAGAAACAGGTATGCGTGTTGCTGATAATCTAGTTTAACAATCCAAATTACACATGAAAATTTCTACCTCTCAATCAGCGGCTTACTTCAGGCCACTACTAGCACTATTCTTGTCCTTATTACTGGGACTAACGTTACCTTCAATGACGTATGCTCAGGAAGGTTCGCTTTGTTACAAACCCATTGTTGGAGCTGGCGTCACCGCTGCTCCGCTGGGTGGTTCGGTAGCAACCGTTGGCTTTTCTACAGGGAATACCCCCGATAAATTAACCAACGGCAATCTTAATGACTACGCAGAAATTTCTAATATCGTAACCCTGCTCGGTAATGGAGGTGTGAGTGTCAGAAATAGTGCAATGACCTATCCAGCAGGCTGGCACGCCGGGTACGTAGTAGAACTAGGAGGTTCTGGATTAGTAAATGCGGATGTGCTCAACGGCTTTATCATTCAGACCGATGATGGTAATGCTGCCACGGCTCCTGAAACGTTTACAATTGCGAATGGTGTAGGCGTCACGGTGATTGCGGGCAGTTCGACGGGACGGGTTTACTTGAATTTTAAAACCACGCGTCCTTTCAATGAAGTTCGTCTGTATAAACCTCAAACGTTGAGTGTTTCCCTGGCCTCGTCGCTGCGGATTTATTATGCGACTGCTTTTGACCCCAGCTGTGGCTTCAAGGAAAACAACAATATTTGCTACGATCAGATTGCAGGTAATCAGACGGTGGTGAATTATTCCAACGGGCTAGCGGGTGTACTTTCCGGCCTGTCCGATCCCCAGAACATCATTGACGGCAATAAGAATACAGCCGCTTCCTGGACGCTTACCGTGGGTACAGGTCTGTTGTCGAATGCTCCCTTTGTCGGCGTGAACAGCCTGCAGCAGGTTTATCCGGCTGGTAGTAAGGCTGGCTTTGTAATCCAGGTCAGTAATGGGGGTCTCTTAAGTGCAGATGTCCTGAATAGCCTGGCGATCCGTACCTATCTACACGGTCAGCTTCAGGATGATGTTAACCTGAGCAGCAGCACGGGTCTCCTGGGCCTGAGCCTGCTATCGGGCAGCAATACTACCCCAGCTCAGGAAGTAGCCATTACGACAACGAAGCCCTACAATGAGATACGGCTGGTACAGCGTAATGGCATTGCCGCCAATGTGCTAAGTTCACCTCTGCTGATCTACTATGCGTTTGAAAGTGGCTCCGCCTGTGCCGAATGTCGGTCTTTGCTCGTAAGTACGGCTAGCCAGAACCGGTTCAAAGGAGCTGTTGCTTCCACCACGACGAATGCTTTTAATGTTCCAATTATTGATGACACCCCTAACGTAGTGAACGCCGATACGAATGATTTCGCCACCTATATTTTTCCAACGGTTAGTATCGGTGGTTCGGTTCAGCTGACGATTCGCAACAACGGAACCACTGCTAATGTGGATACCATTCCCCGGTATTCCTTCGCGGGTTTTGTCATCGAACGCGTGGGCGGCCTATTGAATCTGGGGCTATTGGATAACATTGTTATTACCACCTATAACGGAGATACCGAACAGCAAAGTCGCACAGCGGGTGGATTACTGGGATTAAGTTTGATTACAGGTCGTGATGGTCGCTCTACGATTGGATTTAAAACGACCCTGCCCTATAACCGGATTCGAATTACGATTAATACTCCGGTAGGAGTTAACCTGGGAGGCCGTATTCGTATTTATAACGCCCTGGCTTCCCTGGACGATGACAACGACGGCGTACCGAATTGCTTTGACGTCTGCCCTGCCGGCAATGACGCTCTGGATTCCGACGGCGATGGTACCCCGGACTGCGTCGATGGCTGTAATCAGGTGAACAACAAATCACCTTTCGTAGATACGGATTCCGACGGCATTTTCAACGCCTGTGATGCCGACAGTGACAACGATGGTATTCCCGATACCATTGAGGGCATTGATGTGGATACGGACGGCGATGGCATTCCCAACTACCTGGATCTGGATAGTGACAACGATGGCATTCTGGATCTGTACGAATCGGGCGTTGCGGTAGGCAACAACGATGCTAATCAGAATGGTGTACTGGACACGGCTAACCCCGTTTCTACCAACACCCCCCGTGACACAGATGGCGATGGCATCCCTGACTTCCTTGATCTGGATAGCGACAATGATGGCATTCCGGATCTTCAGGAAAGTGGTCTGACGGGCTACGCTGATACGAATAATGATGGAGTAGTGGATGGTCCAGACGCCGATCAGGATGGAATTCAGGACAGCGTAGATACCAATGATGCCGCCTTCGGTTCGCCCAACATGCCGCTGCCTAGAGACACCGATGGTGATACGATTACGGATCAGCGTGATCTGGACAGCGACAATGACAGTATCCCCGATCTGATTGAGAGTGGTAAGACGGGCTTGACGGATACCAACAACGATGGTGTTGTAGACGGTCCGGACACTGATGGTGACGGGATTCGGGATAGTGCGGATACGGACGATACGGTTTTCGGATCTCCGGGGATCACACCAGTAAAAGATACGGACGGTGATACCAAACCGGATTATGTAGACCTTGACAGCGATCAGGACAGCGTTTCGGATCTGGTTGAAAGTGGCAAGCCTGGTCTGGTCGATGGCAACAATGATGGCGTCGTAGATGGTCCGGATGCCGATGGTGATGGTATTCAGGATAGTGCAGATACCAATGATGCCGTGTTTGGCTCGCCGGGCACTACGGCTCCCCGTGATACGGACAACGATGGTACGCCGGATTATAACGATCTTGATAGCGACGGTGACGGCACCAATGATATTGTCGAAAATGGTAAGGGTTCAACCGACACCAACAATGATGGCAAGGTAGATGGCCCGGTAGATACCAATGACAATGATGGTATTGCCGATGCCGTGGATAACAAACCCAGTGAGTTTGGTGGGCTGAGTAATGCGGCTCCAGACCTGGGCGTTACGGTGGTCATTCTGCCTTCGATCGTTACAGGTAATACGGCTATTACGGTTCGTGCTACTGTAGTGGAGTTAGCGGGTAATCCTACCACTGGCACCATCACGCTTAATATTAGACGATCAGCGAACTGGACTATCGGCGTTAGTACCGGTACCGTAATCAATGGCTGGACGTATCAGGGTATATCAGGTGTAAACCACGTATTTACCACCACGAATAGCATTCCTGCCAACGGTGCTTCACGACTGAATATTCCGGCCAACTTTATTCCGGCAGGTAATAGCGGTGTCTACGTCTTTACCGCGTCCGTGGCTGCGAATTCCGGCGGTGAGACGAACACTAATAACAACTCCGATCAGGAAACCATTACGTTCAATCCCTAAACGAATGATTCACTTTTAAACTGACAATCATGAAAAATATCATAGCTTTCGTACTTCTCCTCGTTTCCGTTCAGGTATTTGCTCAGGATCCTGATGTGGGTGGAACGACCATCATCGGAACCGTAGGTGATGGCTCTGCTCCCTTTCAAAATGGTGAAAGCATTTCGTTTTCCATTGACGCCGGTAATGCTGGAGCGGCCCCTATGATCTGGCCGAATCCTTCGAATCTGCCTTTCGAGGTGAATATTACCGTGACTCACTTTGCCAATCCACAAGTGATCATTTCCGGTGAGAGCAATGCCAATTATTTTGGTACTCCAACGATCACGTTACTGGATGCGGCTACTCAGACGTACACAATTAACATTTCCCAAAACCTGACTATTCCCGCAAGCTCGTACACCGTATTTACGATTACGGGTACAGCTTCAGGAACAGTAGGTAGCATTGTTGGCTATCAGGCAAACGGAGATCCAGGCGGATATACGGGTACCAACGTCGGAACGGATAATCCTAGTTCGAGCGGTACCATCAATGAAGTCCCTACTCCCGTATCACTGATCGCTTTTACGGCGAAATCAGCGGGCAATAATGCCCAGCTTGACTGGTCAACGGCTCAGGAGAAGAACAATGCTTTCTTTGAAGTGCAGCACTCAACCAATGGCCAGGACTTTGAATCGGTAGGTACAGTAACGGGAAAAGGAACCACTACGGCTCGGCAAAACTACTCGTTCGTCCATCCTGGTTTGAATCCGTCCTTGACCCACTACTATCGTCTTAAACAGGTGGATACAGACGGAAGCTTCGCCCTGAGTCAGGTTCGGTCGGTTAAACTGGATCACTACGTAGGCATTCAGCTGAAGGCTAGTACGGACCCCTCGCGTAATGTACATGTCCTGGTCAACTACGGTGACGAGCAGCTTTCCAACCTGGCTACGGTTCACCTGATGGATTTATCAGGCCGTACCTTGAGTTCGAAGCAACTAGAGCTGGAAAAAGGACACAATCGTGTTAATTTTTCAGCCTCTTCACTAAGCTCAGGTCTTTACCTGATCCGTTTAGAGAACATTTCACAACCGGCGGCGGTAAAAGTAGCATTACCCTAAAATTGTCCTTTTAACGCAGAAAAGACCAGCAGCATGTTGCTGGTCTTTTCTGCGTTAAAAGGGTATTCTAAACTTTTTAAAATGCTTTTATAAATACCACAGTAAATGATCATAATTATTTACCTATAAAAAATAAATCGCTTAATGCAGGAAAATAAGGGTTTCTACATGCTTATTAGTCCAATATAGTCAATCATAATCTTGGTAACCATAAAAGGATTCTCAGAAAAAGAATTCATCCACGCCAGGTCTAATTGATCTTCTTATATCTTAGAATTTTCAAAACAATTCCATCAAATTATAATTTATACGTATAGTCACATCAGAAAGGTTATTTTTAAAAAAAAAAGAGGTAAAAATTTAAAAAATAATTGACAGTGTAAGTTATTTAATTACTTTTACACCCGCTTGACAAGTGGTAACAAATCCATCAAGCACCTCATGCTTAAGCACTTTAGCTCAGCTAAAAACCTAATTTTCTGCTTTTGCAATGAGAATAACCATCGACCAATCCAAATTAATTCTTGTGAAAATTAGCGACCGCCTATGACTAATTTTACAACCCACGAACTATCTTTTCTTTCGCCCTGCTCCTAGCATACGTACGTCTTTATTCTGACTTAACGACTCCGATAAGTTAGCGTTTACGTGTGTGCTTTCCGGTCTCCCTTTAGCTAGGGAGTCAGACGTTTCTATGCCTGATTTAACCCTCAACAATAAGGGTTAAATGAGTAACTTTTCGATTTCAATCCAAATTAATTCAATCTATGAAAACATTTACCCGGTCACACTATGCCCGAGCCGTACTCAGGTTTGGGATAACCTTTAGTATTTTCTTTGTAACGCTGCTCTCGCAGACTTTTGCTCAGCGGGCTCTCAGACGCGTGTACGCCAACAACGCGACGCCCGGAACTACCAGTATTCCAGTGGTTGGAGCTGGTTCTGTTAGTAATCCCAATAATGCCATTACTAACACCACCCTGGCAGAAAGAAACCTGTCAGCCAATATAAACGCTACTGGTTTAGGAGCAACGGCCTTCATTAACTTAACGTTTCCCAGCTCAATTACTGCCAATACGCCTATTCACATCAAGCTAGGCAGTACAGCAAGCTTACTAGGGATTGGTGAAGCATTACGCGTTCAGGCAATTAATGCTTCGGGGACCTTACTAGGCTCGCCTTCTCAGGTTTCAGGCTTGTTGTCACTGGTAGGCGGCGTCAATGAGTATGAATTAATCTATACACCCACTGTGGCGAATCAGGGGGTACGGATTACCTATGCTCCGACGCTGTCTTTATTAAGCGGTGGAATTAACGTATACGGTGCCTATTATAAAACTAATGCTACGGGCGTCGCCTGCGACTCACCGGATGATCAGCTCAATGGGGCCGTTGGCTTGGCTACGGGTGTCGCTGGTGGGGTATTAAACCCACTCAATGCCGTGGATGGTAACCTCAATACGGCAGCAGTGCTACAAACGGCCGTTGGTGCCACGGGTTATATTCACTCTACGGCTGTTTTTACTTCTGAAGGAGCTTCCGGCGATAGCGTTAAGGTATTGATTCAACGCACGGGTAATTTACTGGATTTACAACTGCTCAGCTCATTCTCCATTAACACGTATTTAGGCAATACACCGGTAAATTCGGGCATAACGGGTAATCTGCTCTCCCTGAATTTGTTGAGTGGTACAAGCGATCGCTACTACATAGGCTTCCGGTCAACTGGTGCTTTTGATCGCATTGAGGTACGTACGGCAGGGGTACTTAACCTACTCGGTAATTTAACCATCTATGAAATTCAGCGGACGCCAGGAGCTCCGGTCGTTGTCCCGACCAGCCAGAACGTAACGATCTACGCGGGCAATACGGCTACGCTGACGGCTACTACCACCGTTGCCAGTGATAACGTCATCTGGTACAGCTCCGCAACGGGAACGTCGCAGATAAGTACCAGCAAAACGTTCACAACACCGGTGTTAAATCAGACGACCCGTTACTACGCAGCGACCCAGCGTAACGGCTGTACGGAAACTTCCCTGCGGGCTGCGGCCGTAGTTAATGTACTTTCACTGACGGGCTTTACGAATCCTCCCAGCGGGCAGGTAGGTCAGGCGTATACGGGTGCATTATCGGCTACTTCAAGCGGTGCAAACCGGACGCTGAACTACGCCCTGGCAACGGGTTCTAACCTACCCGCTGGCCTGACGCTCGCTGCGAACGGAACCATTACGGGTACCGTCGCTCCCAGTGCTACACCCGGTACGTATCAGATCAATGTGAACATCACTGACGTAACCGGCGGCGGAAACCTCCCGGCGGGTAGCCACGTGTATACCCTGGTCATCGCTCCCGCGAACCTGGCATTACCCGCATTTGCTCTGGGCAATGGTACAGTAGGAACACCGTATGCCTCGGCGGCCTTGCCGGAGCCTACGGGTGGAAATCCGAAGTACACGTATACCGTTACCAATTTGCCTCCCGGTCTAACGTTTGACCCCAATACCCGTGTTATTTCGGGTACGCCGACAACGGCGGGCTCGTATACGGTACGCGTTCAGGTTTCTGATTCTTCCAATCCTTCACAAACTACCTTCCGGGATGTAACGGTAATTATTTCGCCGGCTACGCTGATCTTGCCTGATACAACGCTGGCAACGGGTCAGGTAGGAAATCCTTATGTAACGACGATTCCGGCGGCCCGGGGCGGTACCTCGCCCATCACCTACACAGCTGCTGATGTTCCCGCTGGACTGACGTTTAATCCAGAAACGCGTCAAATTACGGGTACGCCCACGCAGTATGGCACCTTTACGGTAGCCGTTACGGCATCGGATGCGGGTAATCCTCAGCAAACGGCTACGCGGAACTATACGCTGCGAGTCAATCCGGCACCGCTGGTATTACCCGAAGCTACGCTGGCTGCGGCTCAGGTAGGTACTGGCTATACGGCTACGATTCCGGCTGCTACGGGTGGAACCACACCGATTACCTATTCAGCGACGGGCGTTCCGGCTGGTTTGACGTTCAACCCTGAAACCCGTCAGCTGACGGGTACGCCAACTACGTCAGGTACGTTTACGGTGACAGTGACGGCAACGGATGCCGCTTCGCCGGCTCAAACGTCTACTCGTACGTATACGGTGACAGTTAATCCGGCTACGCTGACTTTGCCTGCGGCTACGCCAGTTACCGCTCAGGTAGGAACGAGTTATTCAACCACGCTCCCAGCCGCTTCGGGTGGAACAACGCCCGTTACGTATTCCGCTACGGGTATTCCCGCTGGATTAAGCTTCAACCCTACGACCCGGGTTATTTCGGGTACACCGACGACTGCGGGTACGTTTACCGTAACGCTGACGGCTGCTGACGCAGGTAATCCGCAACAAACGGTTTCACGGGATTACACCATTACGGTA